>NZ_RAWQ01000145.1:0-28198 GCF_003668965.1 Corallococcus sp. AB030 | reverse complement strand
CGGTTCTTCCATGGCCTCAAGCGCTTCCGCCGCCTCGCGACTCGATATGAGAAGACAGCCCGCAACTACCTTGCCCTCATCCACCTCGCCTGCACTCGGATGTGGCTCAATTAGGGACACCCCCTAGCCCCCGCTTCGCAGGCTCGGGCCCCCGTGCGTTCGCGCGGGGGCCCGTGCTTTTCAGCGCCTGGGCTGGAGGACGAAGACGTCGTCCCCCTTGCCCACGGTGTCCAGCGTCGCGAAGCCGAAGTCGGTCGCACCGCCGAAGAGCCCGATGATTCCGGCCCGGCCGTCCTCCGTCACCGACAGGTCCATGGGTGTCACCGGTCCCGTCGCCACCATCCGCGCCTGCTCGAGCTGTCCATGGGAGCGCTCGATGCGCGCCAGGTAGCCGCCGTCCTGCGTGACTCCCGGCAGCGGTCCCCGCCCGAACCCGAAGGGCTGTCCCGCGGTGTACCGGCCGGTGGCGAAGACATGGTTCTGATGGTCGATGTCCGCGTACGCCGTCCCGTTCCCTATCGCCCCCGCCCAGCGCTCCTCACCCGCGCGCGTGTAGGCCGCCACGAAGCCCTGTGGGCCGAACACGACGACGGGCCTTCCCGCGAAGCTGAAGCTGTTCTGGACGTCACCACTCGTGATGACGCGGTTGCCATTGACGCGGGCCCGCACGCCGAAGGAGTTGGCCCCCGGAATCGTCCGGAGCCACACCCGGCAGCCCTTCGAGGAGATGCGCTGGAACCGGGCCATGGCGGTGAATGGCAACACCGGATCCGGTCCGATACCCGCGAGGTAGAAGTCGCCCTCGGCGTCCGCGGAGACGTCGTTCAGCAAGCCATGTGAGACCTCGAGGTAGACCCACCGGAGGTCCAGCCCGGGCGTGTAGCTGACGAGGACATCGGCATCCAGGCTGGTAGGGGGAACCGTGACGGGACCGTCCCCGTAGTCGACCGTGCCTTGCTGGTAGGCCGCCATGGCCACGTTGCCAGCGCGGTCCGTCGTGATCGCTCTCGGAGCGATGATGCCGACGAAGCTCTTCACCCACTGCAGGTTCCCCTGGCGATTGAACTGAGCCAGGAAGGCTCCCTCGGGAAGCGGACCGCTGCCCAGATCCAGCCCGCCGGTTTGCCCTCCACCCACGAGGATGTTCCCGGCCCGGTCGACGTGGAGGGCAGAGACGTTCACCCCGCCGAAGCCCCCTCCAGGCGGAGGGGGAGCGGCGAGCACCTTCGCCCAGACAAGCGTCCCATCAGGCCTGTACTTGGAGATCGCCCCGACAAGCCCGGTGGACGGCCCGATGGGCCCAGTCCCGAAGTCGACGGGGGCGAAGTAATACCCGGCGGTGACGACGTTGCCTTCCCGGTCGTGCTCGATGCCCGTTGGGAAATCGTCGTCCGCTCCTCGGATTGGCTGCACCCAGTAGGGCCGGCCCCTCGGGTCATGCCCCGGAGCCCCGGCCGCGACGGCGTCCGTCTCCTGGACCTCCAGCGCCTCCGCCGGCGTGGGTGCCAGGTCCTTCTCTTCCGGCGGCGCGCCGCAACCGGCGAGCCACACCGCCAGCACCGCACCCCACAGCCACGTGCGTCCTGCCATTCTCCGCCTCCTGGGAGCCCGGGACCCAGCTCACCGACGGCGGAAGGTGGAGGCACTGCTCCCAGATGGCATGAGGTCCGGAGGGGAACCGCGCGCGTCGGACGGCGCCCATACGACAGGCGCCCGGGGATGAAGCCCGGCGGAATCCTTCCCGCCGGGCCCTCATTCTTCAGCTCACGTGCACATCAGCCACGAGCACTTGCCGGACTGACACTCGCGGCCCGCGGAACACAGCGAACCCTTGGCGCGCTTGTTCACACACTTGCCGTCGTTGGTGCCCCAGCCGCAGAACTGGTTCGCGGCGCAGTGCGTGTCGGCGGAGCAGGTGCAGACACCCGGGATGTCGCCGCAGTTGTCCAAGGCGCTGCACAGGCTGGACTTGCACTCCTGATCAAAGCGGCACGTCTCCGACACCAGCTTGGTGCTGGGGGCGTAGGCCTTGCCGCAGATCTTCGGGAACGCCGCCTCACGGGTCGCCTTGGCGACGTAGGGGTCGACGCCACCGGTGTCGATGTCGTTGGCCGCGTCCGCCATGCCGGTGCGGGTGCCGTTGGCGCGCTCCCACATCCGGATGAAGTTCTCCGAGGAGCCCTCCAGGCCCGTGGTGTTGACGCCCAGCTGCTTCAGGTCCTTCACCACGTCCGGCAGGAGGCCCACGTGGGCCAGGCCGTACACGTCGAAGTCGGTGCCCAGCGGCGGCGGGCCGGAGACACGCTGCTGCTCCTCCTGCGCGTCCGCCTCCGCGTGGAAGCCCGCGGAGCACGCGCCGAAGTCACCGAAGCGCGGGCGCGTCTGCTGGATGAAGCCGTTCAGGTCCGCGCCGAAGCCCATGTTGACCTTCAGGCCCTGGCGGCCGAACTCGTACGCCTGCGCGAGCGAGCGCGTGGAGCCCTGGCAGTTGTTGGCCACCGGCGTGCGGTTGTAGTTGCGCGTCTCGTCGTGCGCGGTGCGCAGGCCGAACATGCCGCCCGTCTGGCGCACGTAGCGGACCACCCACGACGGCGTCGTCTTCTCGTTGGAGGCCAGGTCCGGGTTCATCACCTCGCGGAAGTGGCCGTGGGAGATGAACAGCGGGTAGTACGTCTGGCCCTGGGACAGGGCATAGGCGTCCTGGACGCTCTTCTCGGACATGTGGGCCATGTCGATGAGCATCCCCTTGTTCATCATCTCCTGGACCAGCAGCTTGCCGTCCGCGGTGAGGCCCTTGGTGTTCTTGCAGTTGGCGTCCACGTCGAAGCCGAGCGTGAAGCCGTTGCCGGTGAGGCCGCAGTCCGTGTCGATGTGACAGTTCTCCAGGAACTGGGCCACCTGGAAGATGGCGTTGTGCGGGGCAGCGCCGCCAAAGCGGTTGTCCAGCTGGTGCACGGGCTGCAGCGAGCGCACGCCCAGCGAATAGACGCGGTTCAACTCCGCGCGCCAGTCCTTGGTGCCGAAGAGCTTGCTGGACTCGATGGAGAGCACCATGGCGAGCTTGCCCTGCGCGATGATCTGCCGGGCGTGCGCGGGCGAAAGGGCAATCTCCGCCCAGTCCGTGCGCGCGTCGAAGTCGCGGGCCATCTGGAGCTGGACGTCCACGTCCATCATCTCGTCACAAGGGCGCTTGAGGTTCTGGTACGGCAGCGCCTTGCAGAGGAACTCGTTGCTGACCAGCGACACCATGACCAGGGACATGCCGCCCTGGCGGGCCTTGTTCAGCCAGCCCTCCCACGCCTGCTGATGCGCGATGGTGTCCCAGCGCGGCCACTGGGTGGGCGTGTCCATGCGGCCCAGGTGCAGACCGGTGTCGCCCTGGGTGCCTTCGACCTGGCCGATGATCTCCGACGCCACCGCGCCGCCCACGCCGAAGACGTCGGACAGGACGGGGATGCCGCTCAGGTTCACGTTGCCCGAGTTGGGACAGAGGTTGAGCATGTTGCTCAGGTCCATGCGGACACGCGCGTGGTCGCTCTCCGGCATGCCGCCGTCACAGCTCGCCAGCGTGCCGGTGTGACTGCCGTGGAACCACCCACCGCCGAACGCCTCCTCGGCGAACATGTGGTGGTGCATCTCCGCGAAGCCGCTCACCGCGAGCGGCTGGGCCACCTCCACGGGCGCCTCCACGGGGGCGGACGGCTCGTCCGTGACGGGCCCGCAGGCCAGCGCGAGCGACGTGGCCGCGAGCAGCGGTGAGAACAAATACCTTGAGACAATTCGGGAGCGACGCGACATGCAATGCACCTCTCTGGGGGGTGGGGCACACTGGGAGTATCAGCCCCGGTTCCAGCTAATCAATGCTTGCGGCCTAAGCGCGGTGAAGCCTCGCATTGACGCGACGCGCCACGCGGGAGGGTTGTCACATGCCCGAGACGTGGCCATGTGTGCCTCATGGAGGCCACCGACACGCTCCCCGACTCTGCGCTACCGGAGCTGCTGAAGCGCGTGGGCTTCCGGCGGCGGCGGTGGGGGTTCGGCTCGGCCACCCAGCTGCTCTGGAACAGGGTGGAGAGCAACGCCTCGCTCCTCGAGCTGTGCCGGATCCGCCAGGATCTCACCGCCGAGGAGACGGCCATCCTGCGGCAATGCCAGGAGAAGCTGGAGGCCGCGCGGTGGTGCCTGGACAAGCCCACGGGGCGCTGGTCCTTCTCCTTCTGGGAGCTCATCCATGAGGTCGACGGGCTGCTGTTGCTGGTGATGCCCGCGTCCATGCTGGTGCCCCGGGCGCTGGAGATCCAACAGCAGTTCGAGCGCCGGGTGACGGACTCGCGGGCCCACCTCTGGCTCGGCGCGGACAGGGCGAGCGGTCCCCTGCCCCGGAGCGTGCGCCAGCTCACCCGCGTGGACGAGCCCGGAAGCGTTGCTCCCCCGCCCCTCGACGCGGAGGAGTCCCGCTACTGCCGCAGCGTGCTTCGAGGGGCGCTCGACACCGTCAACCAGCAGGTGGACAAGACGTTCTGGCAGCTCTCCATCAACGTCTCGTTGCAGGTCTTCAGCACGCTCCTGCTGCTGGCGGTCTTCGTCATCTCCTTCGTGCTGCTGACGCGGGAGTTGATCCAGACCTGGCCGGGGGAGCTGATTCCCCGGGGCCTGCTCCTGGTGGGCTTCGCGGGGGCTTCCGGGGCCATCATCTCCAACATGCTGTCGAAGGAGCGCTTCGTCGTCGCCACGGGGGCAACGGGCCGCTTCTTCGCCTACCACCTGATGGTGAAGCCCGTCATCGGCGCGTTCGCGGCGCTGATGCTCCTCTTCCTGGAGCAGTCCCGCATGCTGCTGTCGGTGGACACTCGGACGGGAAGCACCGGGGTGGACCCCAGCCCTGCCCTCTTCCACATCGTCGTGAGCGACAACCAGGCCGTGTTCTTCACGCTGATGGCGCTGGCGGTCGTCGCGGGTTGGTCCGCGGACAAGCTCCTGAGCTCCATCATGGACAAGGTGCTGGGCCGGCTCCTCGGCCAGTCGGAGAAGGTGCTGCCTCCGTCCAACCCCGCCAGCACTCCGCCGCCTCGCACGCCAGCGGCGCGGTGAGGATCAAGCGGGCGCTGGGGCTTCGTGGCGGGGCACGGACCTCCGGGCGAAGCGGGCCAGCGCGGCCAGCAGCTCGTCCGCCATGTGCAGGGCGTTGGGGCGCCAGGGCGCGGTGAAGCGCGCGTCCATGCTCGTCTGGCGGATGGTGGACAGCCACTCGTGCACCACCCGCTCGGAGTAGCCCGCGCTGCGCGCCGCCTCGTGCAGCAGGGAGTATTCGCGCAGCAGGAAGGTGGAGAACGTGACGGGGTCGTCCGCGCCCAACGCGATGGGCACCGGCGGGGGCGCGTTGTCATCCGCGCGCGGGGGGTTGAGTCGCAGGATGGGGTGGTTGCGCAAGTCCATCAAGTTGCCGATGAGCAGGTTGCTGGACGGGTTCACCTCCACGACGGTCCCCCGCGCGCCCACGTGCCGGCGCATCGCGTCCTGCACCGCCCGGAGCGCGTCCACCTCCGACGCATCCAGCGGGATGTCCACCAACTGCTGCCCGCGCTGGAACACGCGCTCGTCCTCCCGGTAGGCGATGAGGAGGCTTCGGACCTGCTCCGCGTTGAGCACCCGGGTCCAGTTCAGCCGGCGGAAGGTGCGGCTGAAGGCATCCAGCCCCACGCCGCCCTCCTCCCGCGCCAGCGGCGGGCACCAGAGGTTGTGCAGCACGTGGTGCGCCTCGGCCAGCACGTGCGGCGCGATGCAGTCTCCGAAGACGGACTCGGACAGCTCGCGCAGCATGTTCTCCACGCGCTGCGGCCTTCCGGGAGGTGCCTCCGCGGCCAGCGCCGGTGGCAGCCGGTAGTCGCCGTAGAGGCGCCACTCGAAGACCAGGTCCCACAGCCGGTCCTCGGCCGGCATCATCACCGCGCCCACGGACTCCGCCCACATCCCGGGCTCCACGCCCAGCGCGGTGGCGTGACCCAGCCGTCCCCCGGTGCGGTCCAGCAGGTAGTGCATGCTCTCGTAGATGCGGCGCAGTCCCTCCATGAGGTGCCGGTAGTCCTCGCCCACGTGCGACGTCAGGCGGAGCGGTGGAGCGCCCCGGGCCTCCCGCTTCGTCGCGGCGCGCGCGGCGCCCCACCGCACGTAGCGGTAGAGCGGTGCCAGCACCCACGTGGGCACGCTCAGCTCATCCGACGCCACGTCCAGGCCCCGCACCAGCCAGAGCGACAGTGGCACCGCCCGAATCAGGTCCACCAGCGCCTCCACCTGCACCGACTGCGCGGCGAAGTAGTCGGAGAATCGTCCGCCCAGCCGCACGCGTCCCTCGGGCACCGGCTCCGCGTACGTGCCCATGCCGTGCGCGGGCGGCTGCCCCTGCGTCCAGTTCCGGCCGGGGTCCCGGGCCTTGATGAGGTGCATCACCACGCCGAACTCCGGCGGGCGCCCTCCGACGGCGCGCTCTCCCGTGCGGCCCAGCACGCCCCGCCATGACTGCGTGAGGGAGGCCAGCTCCTCCGCGATACGGATGGGGTCGTTCGCGAGGCTCGTGCGGACCTCCAGCGCGGCGATGGGTTGGTCACCGCCCGCCACCGCGTAGGACACCTCCGCGCGCACGGCGCGCAGGGGCCGCTTCATCGCGGCTGGACGACCATAGAAGCGGATGAACCACTGGAGGCCCGCGGTCAGCGGCCGCTGCACGTAGGCGCGGTAACTGATGCAACGCACGCGCTGGACCTGCCAGAAGAGCCGGTCGAAGTGCACGTCGTGCTCACCCGCGCGCTCCATGCGCCCCAGGTGATTCAGGCCCGCGCGCACCAGCCAGCGCTCCCCTCCGTTGGGACTTCTCAGGCGCAGTCGCAAGGCCACCGGATCACACCGCCGCCATACTTCATCGAGCGTGGCGGGCGGGTCGGTCACATTGCGGGCCGCCAGCGGGTGGAGGTCCTCGTAGAGGCCGCGCAGCTCATCCAGCGCCGGGAGGATCTCTCTCCGGCCCCGCGAGAGCGCCTCCAGCGTGCGTGAGAGCACGCGTCGCCGCTGCGGCAGCCATGCCTGGGATTCCGAGAGGCCGCGCACGAAGTCCAGGAGCGAAGGCGTCTCGCGGCGCAGCAGGACCTCCGCGAGGACACAGCGGGTCACCGCGGTCGCCAGCAGCCAGCGCAGCATCACCTCGCCTTCGTCGAAGGGAATGCCCGGCCCCGTCAGGGTGCGCGGATCCAGGCCCGCGTCTCCCACGGAGGACAGCAGCGACGCCCACAGGAGCGGGAAGTCCATGCCCGCGCCGACGTGGTGGTGCACCTCCGCCACGCCGCGATCCAACAGGTGGCGCACCAGCAGCGGCGGTTCGATGTCCACGCGCGTCGGAGGTGGCTCCACCGGCACGGCCGCCAGCAGCAGATCCTCTGGCATCGCGAAGGTGAGCCAGCGGTAGTGCGTCAGCGCCTCCACCGCCTCCGCGCCCGTGCCCTGGAAGATGACGGTGACACCGGGCCTGCGCTCCAGGTGCGTGTCCGCCAGGTGCCGCAGGTAATGGAACATCGACACGCCCGTGCGCGGGGCCTGCCGGTGGCTGACGTGGCCTCGCGAGGGAAACCAGAACGCGTCGCGCACGGCGATGATCCGGTCCAACGACCAGCCGCTGGCGTGCTCCGACAGGCTCTTCTCGCACTCGCGCCAGAGCGCGCGCGTGGGGCCGCCGGACTCCGCGTCCAGCGACGGCACCAGCTCCGTCACCGCCGAGCGGAAGGCCCCGAGGCTCGTCAGTGGGAAGCTGGCCACCTCGGCTCGGACGTAGGCCTCAGGGACACGGCGTGGGGCCAGGTTTCCCGGGGGTGGGCGTGCGCCCTCGCGGCTCACGGATGCTCATCCGGGGACGTGGGGGTCAAGCGGTGCGTCATGCCCAGCACCACCCCCGCCAGCGGATCCCCGTCGTGGTCCACCACCGCGAACCACGCATCCACCAGGGTGTCGAGCCAGCCGTAGTACGTCTCCGACGCGCGCCCACCACCCGCGCCGAGCGCCTGACGGAGAGACTCCGCCGCGCTGGAGCGGTTCACCGCGTCGCGCACCCGCTGATGCCGGAATGCCGCCAGCCGGGGCGCCTGGGTGCGCCAGTCCTTCACCAGGAGGTCCCAGCCGTCATTCGGACTGGCGACACCAGACGGTTGGCGAAGCAGGCTCCGCGCATCGACGGCGAGCGCGAACTCCGGCAGCACCTGGAGCGGCAGCATGTCGCGAAGCCAGACCTGCGCCGTCCAGAGCCGATCATACCCGGCGCTGTGCTCACGGATCCGCGTGACGAGCTCCGCCACCGTGTCGCGCACCCACTGTTCATAGCGTTCCAGCGCGAGGGTCAGCCGCGAAGCCTTCAGCACGGAGACGGTGCCCTGGCGTTCATCGCCCCAGTTCCACCGGCCCATCGCCATTCCGGACACGGAGCAGATGTTCTCCACCCACGCAGCCTGGATGAAGCGCGCGCGCAGGGTGGCGTCCTCCCCGTCCCCAGCGGTGAGGAAGCCCCTGGAGAGTCGCACCAGGAACGCGCGCCACTGCGCGGTGAGGATGGCGAACTCGATGAAGGTGTTCCACGAGGGGGGCGTCCACCAGAACGCGGCCTGGACGAACGGCTCGCCGCGCGCGCGGCCCGACCAGAACTCGTGCACGGTGGCGATCATCTCCGGACTCATCTCGAGCGCCGTCACGTCCGCGCTCAGCACGCGGGGCCGCTCGAAGAGCATCAGCACGTCATGCAGGACCATGAACCAGCCGGCGACGTTCGCGGGCAGCGGCGCTTCGCGGCCGGGTTGCTCCAGGTCCTCCAGCACCAGGATCACCTCGTGGAAGCGGCGCAGGTGCACCTCCGTACCCAGCACCCGGGCGTGCGCGCCCGTCCCGTTTCCACCGGGATCGCGCGGCGGCGCCTGCAGGACGCCATGGAGGCTGGTGCGCTTGGAGCGGCGGATGGGCTTGCCCGTCAGGTCCAGGCAGACGCGGCCCTGGTCGTCCTGACGGAGGATGCGGTGGTGCAGTTGCTCGCTGGCCCAGGCCGGCAGGTCGCTCTCGTCGATGGCGTTGCGGAGCATCTCCGAGGCGATGCGGACCACGGACTCACCCTGCTCCGGCGCGGCCCCGGTGGTGGGCGCGGCGGAGCACATGACCTCGTGCCGGACGGCGTGCCACAGGTCCTGCAGGGTGCGCGCGGGCAGCGTGAGCGCGAGCCTCCCCACGTGGTGGAGGAGCGGCTCGTCCGGGCGCGCTTCGGTTTCGCGGGCCTCCGCGTCGTCATTGCGGAGGGCTTCGCGGTAGCAGCGCGCCACGTCGGGCGCGAGGCGGGCTTGCAGGTCGAAGAGATCCGCGAAGGTCTCCAGCACGCGCGACTCCGTCCGCTTGCTGGCAGGGAGGCGCAGGCGCCGCAGCAGCGAGCCCAGCGGCTCACCTCTCCCGTCCACAGGGAAGCGCCAGGCCTCGTGGGGTTCCACCAGGTCCAGCGCGATGCGGTAGCTGGGCGGCAGCGCGCGGCGCAGCGTGGTGGCCGCCTGGCGCCGGGCGATGGCGAGCGTCTCCTCCTGGCCGCGCGCACCGATGCCAGCCTGACCTGAGATGATCAGCTCCTTCTGGAAGGAGCGCTCCATGAAGCGCTGGAACTCCTGGTGTCCGGCGGCCAGGACGAACCAGAGGTGGCGGCTGGCCACCATGCGCGTGAGCTTCACGATGTTGTAGAGGTGCTCGATGCTGCGGTCCACGTTGTCGATGGGCAGCACCAGCAGCACCTGGTCACCGCCGGACGCGCCGAAGCGCGGCATGGACAGCGTGCGCGCCACGTCCTCCATGGCGTCCGCGAAGCGCGGCTGGAAGTTGGCGTAGATCTCCGACGCGCGGATCTGTTGCTCCGCGCGCACGCGGGCATCGGTGGTGGACGGGATGTCCTCCCACATGAACGACGCGTCGCGGATGAGGTGATCCAATTTCCCCCACGTCTCCTCCGCGCCCTCTTCCAGGATGGAGGAGGCCCACCGGGCGGACTCGCCGCGCTCGCCCTTCCCGCGGCGGGGTTGATCCAACGCGGCCCGCACGCGGACCAGCAGCGTGGCCAGCAGGTTCGCCTGCGTCGGGACGGGTTCCAGGTCGAGCGGCTCCAGCCAGAGGATGCGCCGCTCCAGCCGTTCGAGCGTCCGCGACAGCGCGGGCACCTCCGGACCGGGCGCCCCGCGCACGAAGGACTTCCAGTCCCGCAACGCCTGCACGGCGCTGAGCAGAAGGGTCGTCTTGCCGCAGCCCCGGGCGCCGGAGACGAGGAGGCTGGTGGAGAGGTGTTCAGTGCTGGCCGCGTCCGCGCTGCCCTCGCAGGCCGCCTCCAGCCAGGAGAAGAGCTCCCGGAGTCCCTGGCGGGTGGACGTCAGCAGGTCGTCCCACGCGAAGGCCTGCGCCTCCGCCTGGGGCGTGGGCAGGTACGGCTGACCCGCCTCCGGGGCATCGTGCGGTGTCGTGGCCATGGCCCCGGAGGATGGGCGGGGGACACCGCCGTGCGAATCGCCCTGGAGTGAGGAGGGATGTCACCCCGAGGAAGCAGTGCGGGCGCGAAGTCCGAATCACGCGGCGTGCGCATGTTGCGGGAGGAGGCGGCGCATGAAGCCAGGGCAGCACACACCCGAAATCGAATCCTTCTACCACCTGGGGCCTGGCCCCCTGGGGACGCATGCCTGTCAGGGCACCGCCTGCTTCGTCGCGCGCCACCTGGATGCTGCGCGCTGGCGGCAGGCCACTTCGGGCGAGACCCGCGTCTACTGCCTGGGCCAGTGCTACCGGGCGCCCTCCGTCACGGGTGAGGACGCTCGCCCTGAAGTGCACGTCCGGGCCCCCCAGGCCATCACGCTGGGGCGCGTCGCCAGCGGTGGAGCCCGCGCCGTGACAGAGGCCACCCGCCAGGGCGCCTACGCGGCCCTGGAGCAGGCGTTGTCCTCGCCCCCCGAGGCCCTCATCGCGCAGGTGGAGCGGTCCGGGCTGCGCGGCCGGGGAGGCGCGGGCTTCCCCACCGGACGCAAGCTGCGCGCGGTGGCCGCCGCGCCTGGCGCGGAGAAGGTCGTCGTGGCCAACGCGGACGAGGGTGACGCCGGGGCCTATATCGACCGCTTCCTGATGGAGGACGACCCCCACGCCGTGCTGGAGGGCCTGTTGCTGGCGGCCTACGCGGTGGGCGCACGCCGGGGCGTCATCTACGTGCGCAAGGAGTATCCGCTCGCGGCGTGCGTGCTGCACGTGGCCCTGCACGAGGCCCACCGTGAGGGCGTGCTGGGTCCACACATCCTGGGCAGCGCGTTCTCCTGCGAGGTCTCCATCGAGGTGGGGCGCGGCAGCTACCTGTGCGGCGAGGAGACGGCGCTGCTCAACGCCCTGGAGGGACGCCGGCCCTTCGTGCGCGCGCGGCCCCCCTACCCCGCCCAGGCGGGCCTGTTCGGCCAGCCCACGCTGGTGCAGAACGTGGAGACGCTCGCCAACCTCCCGTGGATCTCACGCCATGGTGGCGAGGCCTACGCGGCGCTGGGAATCCCGGGCAGCCGGGGCACGAAGGTGCTGTCGCTCAACTCGCTCTTCCACCGCCCGGGACTCTACGAAGTGGAGCTGGGCACGCCGGTGCGCACCGTGGTGGAGGAGCTGGGAGGCGGGCTGCGCACCGGGCCGATGAAGGGCGTCCTCATTGGCGGGCCGCTGGCGGGCATCCTCCCTCCGCACCTGCTGGACACCCCGCTGGGCTTCGAGGAACTCCAGGCGGTGGGCGCCTCCGTGGGGCATGGCGGCGTGGTGGCCTTCGACGCGCACACGCCCATCGCCGCGCTGGTGCACCACGTCTTCTCCTTCGGCGCGTACGAGTCATGCGGAAGGTGCACGCCCTGCCGCCTGGGGGCGCGACACGTCGAGCGACTCTTCGCGCGCGTGCTGGACGCCGGCACCGCCCCCCGTGCCGGCGCGGCGGACTGGGAGGAGGTCACCGAGGCGCTGCGCCTCACCAGCCTGTGTGGACACGGCACCGGGCTGGGGGAGTTCGCCCGGAGCGTGCTGCGCCACTACCGGGAGGAGGTGGAGGCATGCTTCGGGTGATCATCGACGGGCAGGCTCGCGAGTGCGCGCCCGGCACCGTGTTGGAGGCGCTGGAGTCCCTGGGCATCTCCATCCCCGCGCTATGCGACGACACACGCCTGACGCCGGTGGGCGCGTGCCGCACGTGCATCGTGGAGGTGGAGGGTTGCGAGCGTCCGGTGGCCGCCTGCACCACTCCACTGGCGGAGGGCATGGAGGTGCGCACGCGCAGTCCCCAGGTGGAGGCGCGGCGCCGGGTGCTGCTGCGGCTGCTGGCCTCCCAGTACCCGGCCGAAGCGGTGGCGCGCCACCCGGACAAGCCCTTCCACCGCGCGCTGCGCGAGTACGGCCTTGCGGACGAGGCGCTCGGCACGCACCGGCCGGAGTCGCTGGACGACTCGCACCCGTACATCCACGTGGACATGTCCCAGTGCATCCACTGCTACCGCTGCGTGCGCATCTGCGACGACGTTCAGGGACAGTTCGTCTGGCGGGTGTGGGACCGGGGCGCCGCGACGCGCATCCTCCCGGACGGGCCCAGCCTGCGGGAGAGCTCGTGCGTCTCCTGCGGGGCGTGCGTGGACAGCTGCCCCACCGGCGCGCTGGAGGACCGCACCCTGCTGGACCGGGGCTCGCCGGAGGCGTGGACGCGGACCACCTGCTCCTACTGCGGCGTGGGCTGCGAGATGGACGTGGGCACGCGTGAGGGCCGCATCGTCACCGTGCGGCCCTCGCGCGAGGGCCCGTCCAACCGGGGCCACCTGTGCTCCAAGGGGCGCTACGCCTTCGACTTCGTGACGGCGCCGGACCGCGTCACCGTGCCGCTCCTGCGCGAGGCGGGCGGCTGGAGGCGGGCCTCCTGGGACGAGGCGCTGGGCTTCATCGCGGAGCGCCTGCGCCGCCTGCGGGACGCGCACGGCCCGGACACGGTGGGCATGCTGGGCTCCGCTCGCGCCACCAACGAGGAGAACTACCTGGCGCAGAAGCTGGCCCGCGTGGTGCTGGGGACGAACAACGTGGACTGCTGCGCCCGCGTGTGCCACGCGCCCAGCGCCGCCGGGCTGAAGCGGATGCTGGGCACGGGCGCCTCCACCAACTCCTTCGAGGACGTGGAGCACGCACGCACCCTGCTGGTGGCGGGCAGCAACGCCACCGAGTGCCACCCCGTCGTCGGCGCCCGCATCAAGCAGGCGGTGCTCCGGGGCGCGAAGCTCATCGTCATCGACTCGCGGCGCACGGAGCTGGCGCGCTACGCGGACGTGCACCTGCGGCCCCGGCCCGGCACGGACGTGCCGCTGCTCAACGCGCTGGCCCAGGTCATCGTGGCCGAGGACCTTTGCGCCCCGGACTTCCTGCGCGAGCGCGTGGACGCCGTGGAGGACTTCCAGGCCTTCATCCGCGACTGGACGCCCGAGCGCGCCGCGCGGCTGTGCGACGTGGACGCGGAGGACCTCCGGACGGCCGCGCGCCTCTACGCCACGCACGGCCCGGCCATGATGGTGCACGGGCTGGGCATGACGGAGCACGTGCAGGGCACGGAGACGGTCATGGCGCTGGTGAACCTGGCGCTCCTGACGGGCAACCTCGGCGGGCCGGGCATGGGCGTCAACCCGCTGCGCGGACAGAACAACGTGCAGGGCGCGGCGCACATGGGCTGCGAGCCGGGGCAGCTCACCGGCTACGTCCCCCTGGAGGAGCACCGCGCCCGCTTCGAGGCCGCCTGGGGCTCACCCCTGCCCTCCACGCCGGGGCTCGACCTGATGCGGATGATGGAGGCGGCGCGCGGCGGGAGGCTCAAGGCGCTGTGGGCCTTCGGCTACGACGTGCTGCTCACCAACCCGGGGGCGAACACCACGCGCGAGGCGCTGGAGCAACTGGAGCTGCTGGTGGTGCAGGACCTGTTCCTCAACGAGACCGCGCGGGCCTGCGGCCACGTCTTCCTGCCCGCGTGCACCTCGTTCGAGAAGGACGGCACGTTCATGAACGGCGAGCGGCGCGTGCAGCGGGTGCGCGCGTCGCTGCCCCCTTCGGGGGAGTCCCTGCCGGACTGGGAGATCCTCTGCCGCGCGGCGCGCGCGCTGGGACACCCTGAAGGTTTCGCGTTCACCACCCCTGAAGGAATCTGGGACGAGGTGCGGCGCATGTGGCCCGTGGGGGCCGGCCTGTCGTATGCGCGCCTGGAGCACGGCGGCCTCCAGTGGCCCTGCCCCGACGAGGCGCATCCAGGCACCCGGGTGCTGCACACCGACGGCTTTGCCCTGGGCCCCCGGGCGGCGCTGCGCCGCATCAGCTACACGCCGTCGCCGGAGGCGCGCTCGGAGGACTTCCCCTTCGTGTTGATGACGGGCCGGCGGCTGTATGCGTTCAACGCGGGGACCATGACGTCCCGCACGCCGAACGCGCGTCTCCAACCCGGCGACTGGCTGGACATGGCCCCGGCGGACGCGGAGCGGCTGGGGCTCCACGAGGGCGCGCGCGTGCGGGTGCGCAGCCGGCATGGCGAGGCGGTGCTGCCCATGCACCGCGCGGAGGGGCTGCGGCCCGGCGAGCTCTTCACCACCTTCCACACCGCGGAGACCCTCATCAACGCCGTCATCGGCCCGCATCAGGACCCGTATACCCATACGCCCGACTACAAGGTCACGGCCGTCCGGGTGGAGCTCGTGGAGTAGCCGGGGCGCGGCGGCGAGCGACGCCCCGCTCGTGGCACCCCGCCCTCCGCCGCCCTACCCTCATCCTCGAGGGCCCGGGATCCTGGCCCGGAGTTGCCATGGCCGACTCACAGTCCCAGACCGCGTTGAGCGCCCTGCGCATCGACCGCTCCGCCGCCCCCGTGAAGCGCCGGCGCAGACCGCGCTGGCTCATCACCGCGGGGCTCCTGGTGGCGGTGCTCGTCCTGGTGGCTGGCGCGGTGGCACGCCGAGCGCCCACCGTGCGCGTGGCCGAGGTGCGTGAGCCGCTCCCCGGCGAGCAGCAGACGGAGCTGTCCGCCTCCGGCTACGTCGACTCGCGGCGCCGCTCGGTCATCGCGCCGCTCGTCGCGGGCCAGCTCGTGGAGGTCGCCGTGGAGGAAGGAGAGCCCGTGCGGCAAGGCCAGGTGCTTGCCCGGCTGGATGACCGGGATGCCCGCGTGGTGCTGGATCGCGCCAAGGCTTCGGTGCGGGCCTCCGAGGCCCAGCTCGCCTCCTCCGAAGCCCAGGCCGTCAACGCGCGGCGCACCACGCAGCGCACGCGCAACCTCGCCCGGCAGGGCGTCATCCCCCGGGCCCAGCTCCTGGACGTGGAGACCGCGGGCCGCGCCACGCAGGAGTCCCTCAACCTGGCCCGGGCGCAGCTCGCCGCCGCCCGCCGGGCGAGCGAGGCGGCCCGCCTCCAGCTCATGCACACCGTGGTGCGCGCGCCGTTCGACGGCACCGTGTCGAAGAAGCTCGCGAACGAGGGCGCGGTGCTCGCGCCGGCCGCCCTCACCGGCACCAACCTGGGCGGCATCGTGGAGCTGGTGGACCTGCACGCCCTGGAGGTCGAGGCCGAGGTCAGCGAGGAGCAGCTCTCGCGCATCCACATCGGCCAGCCCGCGCTCATCTTCCTGGACGCCATGCCGGAGCGCGCCTTCCCTGGAACGGCGACCACGGTGCGCCCCGCCATCGACCGCTCCAAGGCCACCGCCACCGTGTTGGTGCACTTCCAGTCCGTCCCTCAGGGTGCGCTGCCGGACATGGGCGCCAAGGTGTCCTTCCTCCGCCAGCCGCTGCCTCCCGGGGAGCTGGCCGCGCACGGACAGCCCCCGCGCGTGCCCGCCAGCGCGGTGGTGCGCGACGCGAAGGGCGCGGCCGTGTGGGTGGTGAAGGACGGGCGGCTCACGCGCCAGCCGGTGCGCGTGGGCGAGCGCGTGGGCGACGAGGTGTCCCTGACACAGGGCCCAGGGGCGGGCACGCAGGTGGTGGTGGCCCCGGACCCGAAGCGCCTTCGCGACGGCCGGCGCGTGAAGGTGGAGGCGGGCAACGGATGATCCAGGACGCGCGACCCGAGGCCCCGCCCCCCATGGTGCGCCTGAGGGGCGTGTCCAAGACCTACCGGCGCGGCACGGTGGAGGTGCCCGTGCTGGCCTCGGTGGACCTGACCATCGGCACTGGCGCCTTCGAGGCGTTCATGGGCCCGTCCGGCTCCGGCAAGTCCACGCTGCTCAACCTCGTCTCCGGGTTGGACCGGCCCACCACCGGTGTCGTCGAGGTGGCCGGCCGGGACCTGTCGGAGTTGGATGACCGGGAGCTCAGCGACTGGCGCGCCGCCCACGTGGGGTTCGTGTTCCAGCTCTACAACCTCATCCCCGTGCTCACGGCGGCGGAGAACGTGGAGCTGCCCCTGTTGCTCACGCCGCTGACGCGCGGGGAGCGGCGCCGGCACGTGGCCGCGGCGCTGGAGCTCGTGCGGCTGGGCCACCGCGTGAGCCACCGCCCGCCACAGATGTCCGGCGGCGAGCAGCAGCGCGTGGCCATTGCCCGCGCCATCGTCACCGACCCGGACCTCATCATCGCGGACGAGCCCACGGGGGACCTGGACCGCAAGGCGGCGGAGGCCGTGCTGGATCTCTTCGGCGTGCTCCACCGGGATCTGCACAAGACGCTCGTCATGGTGACGCACGACCCGCAGGCCGCCGAGCGCGCGGGCCGCGTGCACCACCTGGACAAGGGGGTGCTCCAGTGAACTACGTGGGATTCGCGAGCCGCGACCTGATGCGAAACCCGCTGCGGCTGACGCTCACCGTCCTCGCGGGCGCGGTGGGCGTGACGGCCTTCATCTTCCTGAGCACCGTCGTCGACCTCTTCTATTACAACGCGCGGGCGGCGCAGGTGGACCGGCTCATCGTCCGCAACAAGGTGTCCTTCACCCAGCCGCTGCCGCTGTCCTATTACGCGCGCATCGCCGCGCTGCCGGGGGTCACCGCCGTCACGCACCAGGAGTGGTTCGGCGGCAAGCTGGGCGACACGCAGAAGGACTTCTTCGCCAACTTCGCCGTCGACGCACACACCTTCCTGGACGTCTTCCCGGAGTACGTCGTTCCCCCCGCGCAGCTCGCCGCCTTCCGCGGCGACCCGTGCGGCGCGCTCGTGGGGGAGCAGCTGGCCCGGCGCTTCGGATGGAAGGCGGGGGACCGGGTGACGCTCAAGGGGCAGCTCTACCCTGGCGACTGGACGTTCAACGTGCACGGCATCTACCGCGGCGCGCGGCCCGGCGTGGACACCAGCACGCTGGTGTTCGGCTACCGCTGCCTCAACGAGAGCGACCGGCTGACCGAAACCATGAAGGACAAGGCCGGCATCTACGCGGTGCGCGTGGACGACCCGTCGCGCTCGGCCGAGGTGGCGGCGGCCATCGACCACCTGTTCGACAACAGCCCCTACCCGACGAAGACGGAGAGCGAGAAGGCCTTCCAGCAGGGCTTCGTGGCCATGTCCTCGGCCATCGTCACCGCGGTGCGGGTGGTGTCCAGCGTCATCCTGCTCATCATCCTGCTCGTCATCGGCAACACGCTGGCCATGGGCGTGCGCGAGCGCACCCGGGACATCGCCACCCTGCGCGCTCTGGGCTTCCGCCCGCGCGCCGTGGTGGCGCTGGTGCTGGCCGAGTCCTCCTTCATCGGCCTGTGCTCGGCGGCGCTGGGCGTGACGGCCGCGCCGGTGCTGGTGGGAATCTTCGCGAAGCTCATCGCCTCGCGGTTCGGTCCCATGCCGGACCACCTCACGCGCGGGCACACGCTCTGGGTCTCCGCGCTCGCGGCGGTGGCGGTGTCCCTGCTGGCGGGCGTGGGGCCGGCGCTGCGCGCGGTGCGGCTGCCGGTGGCGGAAGGCCTGAGGAAGGTGGCCTGAGCGATGGTGCCGCTCTTCTACAACGCCCGCAGCCTGTGGGCGCGCCGGCTGTCCACCGGCCTCACGGTGGTGGGGCTGGGGCTCGTCGTCTTCGTCTTCTCCGCGGTGCTGATGCTGGCCAACGGCATCGAGTCCGCGCTGGCCTCGGGTGGAGACGCGTCCAACGTCGTCGTGCTGCGCAAGGGGGCCACCAGCGAGCTGGTCAGCGGCGTGGAGCGGGACGCGGTGCGCATCCTCTCCACGGATCCCCAGGTGGCGTCCGGGCCGGACGGCCAGCCGCTGGTGGCCGGAGAGCGGGTGGTGCTGCTGACGCTGCCCAGCGGACGCACGCAGGCGATGAACACGTCGGCGCGCGGCATCAGCGCGGAGAGCTTCGAGGCGCGGCCGGAGGTCCAGCTCGTCTCCGGGCGCAGGCCCCGGCCGGGCACCAACGAGGTGGTGCTGGGCCGCTCGCTCGTCGGGACCT
This sequence comes from Corallococcus sp. AB030, assembly GCF_003668965.1. Lineage (NCBI taxonomy): Bacteria > Pseudomonadati > Myxococcota > Myxococcia > Myxococcales > Myxococcaceae > Corallococcus > Corallococcus sp. AB030. The sequence continues at coordinate 9,766 of NZ_RAWQ01000145.1, read as the reverse complement.
CGCCAGACGCCACGCTGGGAGGGGAGCTGCGGTTCGCCCGGCAGCGCTGGCCGGTGGTGGGCGTCTTCGCCGCCCGGGGTGGCGCCTTCGAGTCCGAGGTGTGGGCGGACGCCATGCGCCTGGGCACTGCCTTCGGGCGCGAGGACTACAACTCCGCGGTGGCGCGGCTGCGCTCGCCCGCGGAGGTGGAGGCCTTCGTGAAGCGCGTGGAGGCCAACCCACGCTTCACGCTGGAGGCCCGGCCGGAGCCCGAGTACTGGGCGGACCAGGCCAGCGGGCTGGCGGCCTTCATCCGCGTGCTGGGCCTCTTCGTGTCCTTCGTCTTCAGCGTGGGCGCGGTGCTGGGGGCGATGATCACCATGTACGCCCAGGTGGCGACGCGCGTCGCGGAGCTGGGGATGCTGCGCGCGGTGGGCTTCCGGCGGCGCAGCGTGCTGGCCAGCGTGGTGGTGGAGTCCGCCATGCTGGGCGCGGCCGGAGGCGTGCTGGGCGCGCTGGGGGCGCTGGCCACGCGGTGGATCCACATCCGCACGCTCAACTTCCAGACGTTCGCGGCGGTGAGCTTCGGCTTCTCCCCCACCCCCGCCATCCTGCTGGGCGCGCTGCTGTTCGGCACGGCGATGGGTCTCCTGGGCGGGCTCTTGCCCGCGCTGCGCGCCGCGCGCCTGTCCATCCTGGACGCGCTGCGCGCCTGAGGGCCATGAGCACCTCTCCCCTGCCACAGGAAGAGCACCACGGGCTTCCTGCCATGTGGGGCCGGGCGCTCCTGCTGGTGATGCTGCTCGCCGGCCTGGCGCTGCTCGCGTCCTCGGAGGCGTTCCAGTCCCTGCTGCGCCGGGCCGTCGACGCGGCCGCGCCCGTCATCTCCACGCATCCCGTCTGGGGCGCGGTGCTCTTCGTCCTGCTCTCCGCCCTGTCGGCGATGCTGGCCTTCTTCTCCAGCGCGCTGCTGCTGCCGGTGGCGCTCCAGGCCTGGGGCAAGGCGGTCTGCGCGCTCCTGCTCTGGTTGGGCTGGATGCTGGGCGGCGCTTGCGCCTACGGCATCGCCCGCGCATGGGGCAGGCCCGTCATCCGCCGGCTCACCTCCGCCAGCCTGCTCGCCCGTTACGAGGAGCGCATCTCCCGGCGCACGCCCTTCGGTGTGGTGCTCCTCTTCCAGCTCGCCGTCCCATCCGAAGTCCCGGGCTACGTGCTCGGTCTCGCGCGCTATGGCCTGCGCCGCTATCTGGCCGTCCTCGCCCTGGCGGAGCTCCCCTACGCGGTGGGCACCGTCTACCTGGGCGCCAGCTTCCTGGAGCGGCGCACCCCCGTGCTGCTGGGACTGGGCGCGGCCGGCGTCCTCGCCGGCCTGTGGGCCTTCCATCTGCTGCGCAAGCGCCTGGGTCAACAGTCCTCCAGCCCGTGAGCCCTACTCGACTCGGGAGGGAGCATCCGGGCGTCGAGCTGTACTACCAGACGGTGGGCCTGCTCTTCACCGCGTGGACGACGCAGTTCCGCTTCAATGGCAATGGAGACGGCACGCTCTTCTATCCGGGGCTGCCCTCCATCATCGGTGGCACCACCGAAATCCCGCTGCCCTCGCTGCGCATGAAGCTCATCCGGCAGGGCATGCAGGACTACGAATGGCTGAAGCTGGTGAGTGACGCGGGCGACCCGGCGTATGCGCGTGCCGTGGCCCGGAAGCTCATCCCGCACGCCTGGGCGGTCCCCGACGACGGCGAGGCCTTCGACCGGGCGCGGCTCCAGCTCATCCGGCGCTACCTGCAGCTGTGCCGCAACCGCGTCACGCCGCCGTAGGCGACGGCGTGCGCAGGCGCGCCGCTCACGGGTCGTAGCAGGGACCGCACTGGCGCACCTCGACGGTGGACCACTCCGCCGCGGGGCACTGCGTGGCCAGCTCCAGCGCCTCCTCGCGCGTCTTCACGTCGACGAGGAAGAAGCCACCGATGATCTCCTTGGACTCGGTGAACGGCCCGTCGCTGAAGCTGAGCTTCCCGTCGCGCCGCTCCACACGGATGCCCTCCGAGTCCGAACGCAGGGAGTCCGCCGCCTTGAGGATGCCGCGCGCCTGGAGCGACGCCCCGAAGCCCATCATCCGCTCCATCCGGTCCGCCGAGACGCGCTTCCCTTCCTCCGTCTGGGGCATCCCGCCCTCGACCTGCCTCACCACCAGCATGTACGCCATGGCCTGCTCCTTTTTGGGACGCAGCCTATGCCACCGGTCCCACGCGGTCGCCACTACCCTCGTGGTCAAGGATACCGGGCGAGGGACGGATATCCTTGTCAGCCCTGTTTGCGAGGCTGACGACCCATGCGTACATCCCAAATCTCCCTCCCCCTGTTGCTGACCCTGACGGCGTTCAGTGGCTGCCGGAACGACGACCCGCCGGCGCCCTCCCCGCTCAAGGCCACCCTCCACCGCACGGCGTACGGTGTCCCCCACATCCAGGCCGACGGCTATCGCAGCCTGGGCGCTGGCATCGGCTACGCGCAGGCGCAGGACGCGGTCTGCATCCTCGCGGATCAGTTCCTCAAGGTCCGTGGCGAGCGCGCTCGCTACCTGGGCCGGGGCCCGCAGGACGCCTTCCTCGAAAGCGACTTCACCTACCTGGGGCTCGCGCTGCGGACCCGCGCCGAGGCCAGCTTCGCGGAGCAGTCGCAGGAACTGCGCGACCTCGTGCAGGGCTATGCCGCTGGCTACAACCAGTACCTCGCGGATGTGCCGGCCGCTCAGCGTCCCGAGCCCTGTCGGGGCGCCGCGTGGGTGAAGCCCATCAGCGCGTATGACCTGATGGCGTACCACCTGGACCTGTCGCTGTTCGACACGCTGATCCCGCTGCTCGGCTACGTGGGCAACGCGCAGCCTCCGAGCGCGGAGACGGGAGGCGAGCGGCTCCAGTCGAGGCCGCTCGCGCTGTCGCCGCGCAAGGATGAGCTGGGCAGCAACGGCTGGGCGCTGGGCCGCGAGAAGACGGCCAGTGGCCGGGGCATGCTCGTGGCCAACCCGCACTTTCCCTGGGAGGGCAGCCTCCGCTTCCACGAGAGCCACCAGACGATCCCCGGCAAGCTGGATGTGTACGGCGTGTCCCTGCTGGGCGTTCCGGCGATCAACATCGGCTTCAACCGTGACATCGCGTGGACGCACACGGTGACGGCGTCGAGCCACCTGACGCTTTACCGGCTCAAGCTCGTGCCGGGCGACCCCACGGCGTACGTCTATGACGGGACGACGCGCCGCATGACGTCGCGGACCGTCACCGTCAACGTGCGAGGGGCCGACGGCGGCATGACGCAGGAGACGCGCACGTTCTGGCGCAGCCACTACGGCCCCATCCTCGCCGGCCCCGGCGCGGATTGGACGGACGAGACCGCGTACACGACTCGTGACGCGACCGAGGACAACCCGCGCTTCGCGGAGCATTGGGTGCGCCTGAACACGGCCCGAGACATCGGCGAAGCCGCGGACGTGGAGCGCACCGTGCGCGGCGCGCCCTGGGTGAACACGCTCATGACGAGCGCGGACGGTGATACGCGCTATGTGGACGCGTCGCGGGTCCCCTATTTGAGCCCGGCCACCGTCGCGGCGTATCGCGACTCGCTTGAGTCCACCCCGGACGCGCCGGTGTTCGCGTCACTGGGGCTGGTCCTGCTGGACGGCAGCACGTCCCGCGACGAATGGGTGGGCCTGGACAGCGAGACGCAAGGCCTGGTGCCGACCACCGTCATGCCGCAGCTCCGCCGCACGGACTTCGTGATGAACGCGAATGATCCGGCGACGTTCTCCAACCCCGCCGCTCCCCTGCTCGACCTGCCCTTCCTCTACGAGATCTTCGGGACGCGCGGCCGCATGAGCACGCGCTCGCACATGAACCTCACGCTGATCACCGAACAGGGTGACACCGCGGCGGCCGGGAGCGACGGGCGCTTCACGCGCGAGGAGGCCGAGCAGGCCATCCTGAGCAACCGCACCTGGGTGGCGGAGCAGTTGCGCACAGCCGTGGTGCAGCGCTGCCAGGGCGCGGAGCCCATCGTCGTCGAGGGCGCTCCGGTGGACATCGCCGAGGCATGCCAGCTGATTGCGGCGTGGGATGGCCGGCTGGACCTGGACCGCTCGGGAGCCATCGTCTGGCGTGAGTTCCTGAACGGCTTCAACCGCTCCGACCTCGTGGACAAGGGCGCCCTCTTCGCGCAGCCCTTCGATCCGGCCCGGGCGGCGGTGACGCCGGCGGAGCTGGTCCCCGCGCCGGAGTCCGGCGTGGATCCGGTGAACCAGAAGCTGGCGGAGGCCGTGGCGCTCCTGGGCAAGGCGGGCATCGCGGTGGGAACGAAGCTGGGCGACGTGCAGTTCGCCTGGAAGGAAGACCGCAAGGTGCCCCTGCACGGCGGCGCGGCCTTCGAGGGCGTCACCAACGTCGTCGGCTATTCCGGCGCGAACGCGACGCTGCTGCCGCAGTCCCAGCCGCAGGGCCCGCTGCTCTCCCCCGGCACGGGGCTCACGCCGGAAGGCTACCTGGTCGACTTCGGGACCAGCTTCCTCATGGTGATGGAGTTCACGCCGGAGGGACCCAAGGCGAACGCGGTCCTCTCCTACGCGGAGTCCAGCGACCCGGCGTCCCCGCACTTCGCGGACCAGACGGACCTCTTCTCCAGCAAGCACTTCCGTCCCGTGCGCTTCAACGAAGCGGACATCCTCGCGGATCCGGAGCTCACGACGCTGGAGCTGACCGTCGACGCCACGTCGAAGCTCGAATAGCGGCGCATGCACAGGTTGTGGGTGAAGTTCTCGTGCACAAGGGGGAGCACCCACCATGGAACCCACGACCCGAGCCACCGCCCTCCTGCCCGGCCAGGTGGTCGTCTCGCTGAACTTCGACGACTGCCTGGCTTCGCAGCTCATCGCGGCCTCCGCCATGGAGGCCCGTGGCATGCGGGGGACGTTCTTCATCAACAGCAGCAGGCTGGGGCAGTCCGGTCGCCTCACGCTCGCCCAGGTGCGCACGCTCCGGGACAAGGGCCATGAGATTGGCGGGCACACGCTGACCCATCCGCACCTCACGGAGCTTTCAGCGGACAACCAGCGCAAGGAGATCTGCAACGACCGGGTCGCCCTGCTGAACGATGGCTTCCGCGTCACGTCCTTCGCCTATCCCTTCGGAGACAAGGACGCGACCACGCGGCAGATCGTCATCGACTGCAACTACAACTCCGCGAGGGAGAGCGGCGGACTGAGGACCTCCTCCACTGGAAGCAGCCCGGCCGCCGAGCCCGTGCCTCCCGCGGACCCGTACGCCATCCGGACCAACGGTTCCGTGCAGGCGACCACCACGCTGACGGACCTGAAGAACTACGTGCTGCGCGCCGAGGAGTCAGGCGGCGGCTGGGTGCCCATCGTCTTCCATCACATCTGCGGGCCGTGCGACCCACCGCAGACCTATTCCATCTCACCCGCCAACCTGACGGCGTTCATCGACTGGCTGGCCACCCGCGCCTCGCGAGGCACCACCGTGGCCACGATGGACGCAATCATTGGCGGAGTGCTCAAGCCCCCGGTGAGCTGGCCCCCCGCGCAGCTCTTGAAGAATCCGTCGCTCGAAGCGGACAGCAACGGCGACGGGACCCCGGACTGCTGGCAGCGCGGCGGCTTCGGGAACAACACCTTCACGTGGAACCGGACGTCGGACGCTCACGGAGGCAGCTGGGCGCAGCAGGTGCGCATCACGCAGATCACCGACGGAGACCGGAAGCTCATCACCCGTCAGGACGACAGCAGCTGCACGCCCACGCCGACCACGGGACATCACTACCGGATCACCGCCTGGTACAAGGCCACCACGCAGGTGCGGTTCAAGGCGTACTACCGCACCAGCGCGGGAGCCTGGACCTACTGGTCCCAGGGGCCACTGTTGCCCCCGAAGAGCAGCTACACCTTCGCCGAGTGGACCACGCCCGCCACGCCCTCCGCGGCGAAGGCCCTCAGCGTGGGCCTGTCCATCGACCAGGTGGGCACGCTGACGATGGACGACTTCACGCTCGCCGACATGGAGGCGACCGCGTCCGTGTAGGGCCTCAGCCTTCGAGCTGCTCCGCCGTGAGGCATCCCGCCGCGAGGTCCAGATCCTCCAGCGGGATGCGCTGGATGTGTTCGCGGGGCTCGTCGACCTTGTCGCGGTACTTGTCCGAGCCGCTCTCGTAGGTGACCCAGATCTCGCCATCGATGATGTTCACGCCCTGGGCGTAGGGGTCGATGAGCCCGTTGCCGATGTCCACCCGCTTGTCGATGTCCGCCGAGAAGGTGTCCTCGGTGGACGTGAACGGCTGGTAGATGAGCTTCTTGTCGCCCGTGGTGAAGATGATGCCGCCATCGACGACGGTCATTCCCTGAGCGCGGTCCGGAGCGCGGATGGGGCCCTCGCGAGAGTCCTCGATGAGGGCGCCGGTCTTCTCGTCGATTTCGTACCGCCAGACGGCACCCGCCTTGCCATCGCCGTCCTTGCTGTAGCCACCGATGTACGCGTAGCCGTCCTTCACGGTCATGAAGCTGCCGGCGGAGACCAGGCCGATGCCCGTGGCCGGATCCGTGAGGCCTTCAGGCTTGGGGACATCCATGACCTGGGAGGGCATGGCCTCGCGGCACTCGTTCTGGGCGGCCTCGATCTCCTCGCGCGTGTAGACGTAGATGTGATCCGTGTCGGAGACATAGACGTTGTCGCCATCCGTGGAGACGCCGCCACCATGGCTGGGAGGACCCGCGGGAGGCGGGCCACCGAGCACCGCCTGATGCGTCTCCTTCCCCGAGTCCTTGTCCTGCACCGACAGGAGCACCCGGTGGTCGTCGTTGTAATAGGTCGTGAGCACTTCACCGCGCCCGGCGTCGTAGCCCTGTCCCTGCGGAGTCCATCCGGCGTCCAGGTGGATGAACTCAGGGCCGGCCTTCTCCCCCTTGCTCGCCTTCGTCAGTGGCGAATCCACGCTCGCGGCAGCCGCGGCCGACGGAGTGTTCCCGTAGCCGCTGAGGTTCACGGGGCTGGACTTCGCCGCGTCCACACCGTCCTGGAAATACGGCGCGGCGGAGGGAGGAGGCGTGGGCGGAGCCGGAGGAACCGGAGGCTTCGTGACCGCGGCCTGGATCGTGGTGACGACCTGGCGGATGAGGGGGCTGATCAAGGGCCTGCCTCCAGTTGAAGGTGCTTGAGGGCATGAATCCTACACGACGGAGTTTCCACTTCCATATCCTGTAAAATGTTCCAGGCGGCGGGCCCGACCTGGCGCGCCGACGGCTGGATGGCACCTCGTGACCTGTCACCTGCCGGTGGTGGACCGCATCTTCCTTCAAAGGGGGAGCACGCCATGCCCATCTACGAGTTCTTCTGCCGCAAGTGCCAGGAGCCCTTCACCGCATTCATGACCATCCAGGAGCACGACGAGCGAGCACCGAAGTGCCCGCGTGGCCACGACGCAAAAGAGGTGGAGAAGCGCATCTCGTCCGCCCATGCCGTGACCACCAAGAAGTCGGCCACCTACTGAAGGACTCGGGGCACCCTGTTCTTCGTCGATGATGACTCCTGGCCAGCAAGACAAGAGGTTGGTTTCCCTCTTCCTCTGCGGCGACGTGATGACAGGCAGGGGCATTGATCAGGTGCTGCCCCACCCTGCTCCACCCGGCATCCATGAGTCCTACCTGCACGATGCCCGGGACTACGTCGCGCTCGCCGAGGAGCGCAACGGCCCCATCCGCAAGCCCGTCGGCTTCGGTGAAATCTGGGGGGACGCGCTCGCCGCGCTGGAGCACGCCGCGCCCGACGTGCGGATCATCAACCTGGAGACGAGCATCACCACGAGCGAGCAGTGGTGGCCCGACAAGGGCATCCACTACCGCATGCACCCGGAGAATGCCGAATGCCTCACGGCGGCCCGAATCAGTTGCTGCGCGATGGCGAACAACCACGTGCTGGACTGGGGCTACCCGGGGCTGGCGCAAACGCTGTCCACCCTCCGCCGTCTGGGAATCGCCACCTCAGGGATGGGTGAGAACCTGGAGGAGGCCCAGCAGCCCGCGCTCCTGGCTGTAGGGACCGGGCGGCGAGTCGTGGTGTTTTCGTGCGGAGATGTCAGCAGCGGCATTCCGCCATCGTGGGCGGCGAGGAAGGACAGACCGGGCGTGGACCTGCTGCCCGACCTGTCCCCCACCACGGCGAGGCACCTGGGCAAACGGGTGGCGGACCTCAAGCGCGAAGGCGACGTCGTCATCGCCTCCATCCACTGGGGCGAAAACTGGGGCTACACGGTGCCACGGGCGCAGCAGGACTTCGCCCATGCACTCATCGACGAGGCTGGCGTGGACGTCGTCCATGGCCACTCCTCGCACCACCCTCGCGGCATCGAGGTCCACCACGGCCGCCTCATCCTCCATGGCTGCGGCGACTTCCTGAACGACTACGAAGGCATCCTCGGCCACGAGGAATACCGACCGGACCTGGCCTTGATGTACCTGGCGTCAGTGGACCCGGCGAACGGCCGGATCGCCAGCCTGCGCATGCTCCCCATGCAGCTGCGCCAGCTCCGACCCCACCGGGCCTCGCGACGGGACGCCGAATGGTTGTGCGAAGTCCTGGGCCGCGAGGGACGCCGGCTGGCACCCCGGACGCGGGTGGAGTTGGAAGATAACGGGGCCCTCCTCCTGCAATGGGGGTGAGCTCCGGGAACAGCTGGATGACTCACGAGCCCCGGCGCCGGAGGCTTCATCACTTCGCGCAGAGGGCGAAGGTGACCGCGCTGTCGGAGAAATACTCCTCCTGGGAACCCCATGCGCCGTGGAAGGTGTGTCCCTCGACGCCCGACGTCTTGTACATGCGATAGCAGCCCGCCTCCTTCCGCGCATACGACGTGCGGGTGCTCGCGAACACCTCCAGCGTGATGCGGTCACCGCCATCCACCGCGACCACCCCGGCGGCGTGGTAGGGGGAGGTCCCCTCCGTGTCCCACTTCATGTTGACGATGACATAGGCCTGGCCCGCGAGCGGCGCCGCATTGTCATTGCTGCCCCTGCCCTTGAGCAGGGATTGGGCGACGAGAACGTTTTCCAGCTTGCTGTTCCCGAAGGCGGAGCCATTCTCCACGCTCTTGCTGCGCGTCGCTCCTTCCTTCGGGTCGAACAGCGACTGATGCATGATTTCCTCGGCGGTGTGCAGGCAGTCCTTGATGAACGTCGTGGAGACGTAGGGGACGTAGGTCTTGCTGCTGAACAAGGTGTCGTTCAATCCCTGCTTCCGGTACACGACGCTGTTCAACGGGGCGGCTGTCGCGAAAATCACCTGCCCATCCCAGCCATCCGGGATGAAGCAATTGCCGTTCTCCGACATCCATCCCTCCATCCCTTTCTTCAATTCCACCCGATTCATGTGGCGTCTCCTCGTGAAGTGGCCGCGGGGGCTGTCCGCCCGCGCCGGTAGCAAGGCCCGCTGATTATAGACAGGAATCCTCCACGCTCGGCGCTTGCTGGCTGGGATGTCGCGGACCACCCAACCCCATACAACACGTGCACATGCCGGGTCTGTCTACCTTACGGGCCCTGGCGTCGTGACGCTTGGGCATGGCGTGCCGTGCGTCCCAGACTGACTCGGCTGCGTCATGCCGGGACGCGTAACCGTCCGGCCAGTGACGTGCCGGGACGCTTGAAGACAGGCCCCGACCGTGCTCGGCGAGCGCCGCGAGGAGTGAGCTGTTCAGGGACTGGGCTGGAGGGGTGACTCGGGCGGGTCGGCGGTGC
>NZ_RAWQ01000144.1:0-28231 GCF_003668965.1 Corallococcus sp. AB030 | reverse complement strand
TCATGAGCGTCGCGTGGGCTCGGAGATGTGTATGAGAGACAGGGCCCTGGAGGCGAAGGTCCTCACCTGCCTCCCGAAGCGGCCGGTGGGCTGGCGAGCGTTCCTCTGCGGCAACCCCGAAGCGGTGCTATCCCTGCGCAAGAAGCTCTTTCTCGCGGGGTTCTCGCTGAAGGACATCCACGCGGATGCCTTCCTGCCGAGCCTGCCGCGAGCGGGGCCCGTCGCCGGAGCCGCCTGACTTGCACCTGACCCTTCACGCCGACTACTCGCTGCGCGTCCTCATGTACCTGGCGGCACGTCCCGGGCGGCCGTCGTCCACGCAGGAGATGGCGGACGCCTACGGCATCTCCAAGCACCACCTGGTGCGCGTGGTGCAGACGCTGGCGCAGGAGGGACACGTGGAGGTGAAGCCCGGGCGGGCCGGCGGCGTGCTGCTGGCGAAGGCCCCGAAAGACATCCGGCTGGGCAAGGTGGTGCGCGCGGCCGAGCCGGACTTCCACCTGGTGGAGTGCTTCGACAAGGAGCGCAACACGTGCCCCATCGCGCCCGCGTGCGGCCTCAAGGGAGTGCTGGCGGAGGCGCGCGACGCGTTCCTCGCCACGTTGGACAAGTACTCGCTGGAGGACCTGCTGCGGCGCTCCAGGCCGGGCCTGTCCGACCTGCTGCTGACGCCGGCCGCGCCACAGGGGTAGGCGCGCCCGGGCTCACCTCACGCCTGTTGGAGCAGGGGACGGTCAGCAGCCGCCCGGGGGGCCACCCACGGGCATCCGCCAATCCGTGTCACACCGCCATGACACCCCCATCCACGAAGAGCTCGACGCCCGCGACGAAGCTGCTCTCGTTCGACGCCAGGAACAGCACCGCGTTCGCGACGTCCTCCGCCTGGCCGAGCCGCCCGAGCGGCGTCATCTGTTTCAGCACGTCCTCCATCCCCGCGTTGTTCTGGAGATACGTCTGCATCGCGGGCGTCTCAATCACCCCCGGTGAAACCACGTTGACGCGGATGCCTTGGCTCTTCAGGTCGGTCGTCCAGGTACGCGCGAGCGCGCGAATCGCGGCCTTGGTCGCGTTGTAGACCGACAGACCGGGGAAGCCTTTGCTGCCGCTGGCCGATCCGGCGAGGATGACCGTCCCTCCGTGGGTCATGAGGGGCAGCGCCTTCTGCACGCTGAAGACCATGCCCTTCACGTTCGCGCCGAACACGCGATCGAAGTGCTCCTCGTCGATCGCACCGAGCGCCACGGTTTCGGAGATTCCCGCATTGGCGAAAACGACATCGACCCTGCCGTGGTCGCGTTTGACGCGCTCGTAGAGCCGGTCGAGGTCGGAGAGGTTGCCGACGTCCCCTTGGATGCCAACGGTGGCGCCACCGACTTCGTGGACCGCCTCGTCGAGCCGCTCCTGTCTGCGCCCGGTGATGTAGACCCTGGCCCCCTCCGCGGCGAAGGCCTTGGCGGTCGCGAGCCCGATGCCGTCACTTCCCCCGGTGACGACCACGACTTTGTCTTTGAAGCGCGTCATGTCGATTTCATCTCCTTCAAGAGTGGCTCATTGAAGGTATCCGTTGCATACCAGGGGGCAAGAGCGTACCTGGAGCATCCCAGGTATGCCGAGCGATACTGAAGACGATCCCATCTACCGGTCCGACTGCCCCACCCGCCCGATCCTCGATCAGATAGGCGACAAGTGGTCGATGATGGTCCTTGCCGTGCTCGTGCCCGGGCCGAGGCGGTTCAACGCCCTCAAGCGACAGCTTGAGGGAATCACCCAGCGCGTGCTGACGCAGACGCTGCGAAAGCTCGAACGCAACGGGATGGTCCGCCGCCGCGTCCTCGGCGGCTCTCCGCCGGGCGTCGAGTACGCGCTCACCCCGCTGGGCAGGTCGCTCCAGGAGCCGTTCGCGGCGCTGTACGATTGGACCCTCGCGCACATCGACGCGATCCAGAAGCACCAGGAAGCCTACGACCGCGAGGCGGTGGCCAGCGCTCGCCGTTCAGACTGAGCCGGGGCCCTCCGCGATACCTCACGGCGGGCCCGGTCTCCAGGCCCGCCGCGAGTCCGCTTCAATGGCTCAGCGCCACGTATCGTTCACGGTCGAGGTGCCCGTGGCCGGCGTCGTCAGGGTGCGGTTGGCGCCGCTCTCCCAGGTGACGTTGTTGGCGGCGTCCTTCTTGATGAACTTGTACTCAATCGCCGTGGAGCCCGGCAGCCCGACGGCCGCGCTCCACGTGGGGTAGTTGGCCGGGGACAGCAGGATGGCATTGGCCGGGGCCCAGCTCCCCAGCGCGGCGACGTTGCCCACCACGTACACGTTCTGTCCCATCACCGTGCTCGCCGTGACGTTGAACGTGACCGTGGCCCCGCTGGTGGACGTGGTGACGGAGAGCGCGGAGGACTGCGCGGACGTGTTGCCCGCCGCGTCGCGCGCCCGCACCGTGTAGCTGTAGGCCGTGTTGGAGGACAGCCCGCTGTCCGTGTAGCTCGTGGACGTGGGCGTCCCCACCTGCGTGCCATTGCGGAACACCAGGTAGCCCGTCACGCCGACGTTGTCCGTGGACGCCGTCCAGCTCAGCGACACCGTCGTCGCGGACTTCGACGGTGACGTCAGCCCCGTGGGCACCGACGGCGCCGTGGTGTCGCTCACCGGCGCGCCCGCAGTGATGACGCCCGCGTTGAACGTGGAGGTGCCCGTGGGGAACAGGTAGTTGCCGCCGTTGTTGTTGTCCCACGTCCCGCTGCCGTTGTTGAAGACAGCCTCCAGTTGCTGCACGGAGCCCAGGTTCACCGTGTACTTCGCGTAGCCCGTCACCTCCGCGTCCGGCATCAGCACGCCCGGCGCCGTCGTCCACGTGCCACCCGCGGGGCGGTAGTGGATGTACGGCGTGGCGAAGCCCTTCTTGTAATAGACCGTCGTCGTGTACCCCAGGCCGGTGGTGACGGAGAGCGCCGCGCTGGCCCCGGACGTGTTGCCCGCCGCGTCGCGGGCCTTCACGGTGTAGCTGTACGTCGTGCTCGAGGACAGCCCCGTGTCCGTGTACGTCGTCGCCGTGGGCGCGGCCACCTGCGTGCCATTGCGGAACACGAGGTAGTCACTCACGCCGTAGTTGTCCGTGGCGGCCGTCCAGCTCAGCACCACCGACGAGCTGGTGACACCCGATGCGGAGAGCCCCGAGGGCGCCGACGGCGCCGTGGTGTCCGGGGGCAGGGTGGTGACGGAGAGCGCGCTGCTCGCCGCGGAGGTGTTGCCCGCCGCGTCCCGCGCTCGCACGGTGTAGCTGTACGCCGTGCCCGCAGTGAGCCCGCTGTCCGTGTAGCTCGTCGTGGAAGGCGAGCCCACCTGCGTGCCATTGCGGAACACCTGGTAGCCCGTCACGCCGACGTTGTCCGTGGAGGCCGTCCACGTCAGCGTCACGGAGCGGTCCGTGCGCGTCGCCGCGAGCCCCGTGGGAACGGACGGCGCCGTCGTGTCCACGCGGAGGAACGGATAGGTGCCCGTCACCGGGCCGTTGACGTCCTCGATGTACTTGCCGCCCTCCTGCCGGTACTTCCCCGCGCCCACGTAGACGGATTGGATCTCGCTGCGCGTGACGTTGCCGCGCGAGTCGGTGGCCTCGATGTAGTAGTCGAGCACCTGGTCGCGGTAGGCGCCCAGATAGACGTAGTAGAGGTCGCCAATCTCCTGCGCGGCCACCTTCTGCATCACCGGCAGGTGCGCCGGCTGCCACGCCACGCCGTTCATCACCGGTCGCAATTCACGACGCTGGAGTGGATGGTCCACCCAGGCTCCCACGCGCGATGGGTCGATGCCAGGCACGCCCGCGGCCTTCAGCGCCACCGGGTCGTAGACGCGAGGCGTGTTGTCCAGCGGGTCGATGCTCTTCGCCGTGTGCACGCGCACTCGCGCCTTGATGCTGGCGATGCCGCTCACGTCGAAGGCGTAGGTGTACAGCGCGAAGTTGTTGTCGAAGTGGTGCAGCGTCCACCCTTCGGACTTGTCCGTGTTGGGGCTGCCGGGGTTGTACGGCCAGCGCTGCACCCACCAGACGTCCGGGCCCGTACGGTCCTGCGCCAGCCGGTCCTGCACATACGGCTTGGAGAAGTAGAGCGACTGGTTGAAGGACAGCGTGGGCTTCACGTTGTCGTCCACGTTCTCGTCGTAGTAGCCGAAGCCGGAGTCCATGGCCGGCAGGAGGAAGTACCAGGCCAGCTCCGCGGGGTTCGCGCCGCCCGCCCAGTCATTCGCCGCGTCGCCCTTCACCGGGAAGGACATCATCCACGGGTTGAGCTGGTTGCCCGCGTGCGTGACTTGCGAATCCAGCGCCGTGGTGGGCTTCCAGTGGTTGGGGTGCGCGTCCAGCCAGACCTGCTCGGCCGTCTTCGCGTAGTTCATCGCGGCCTGGAGCAGCGCGAAGTTGCGCTCCAGGTAGTGCCAGCCGTGCTCCAGCGAGACCGTCATCCCTTCCTGCACGCCGCTCAGGTTCGTCTTGGGCGCCAGGTTGAGACCGGTGGCCGAGTTGAAGGCCGGGAACTGCGCCTTCCAGATGCCAAACGGCAGCCGCCAGTGGTGCCACTGCGGGTCGGATGAAGAGTCGCGCGTGTCCACCCACGAGCCGTCCTGCACGTGCACCACGTCCGTGGAGACGGGCGTGTTGTTGACCAGGTACTCGTCGATGCCCAGGCACTGCACGCCACCGCTGCAGGTGACGGAGCGGCCGTTGAGCCACGTGTCGAGCGAACCCGCGCGCCCACCGGAGTTGTCACCGTCATGCGCGAGCACGAAGAACTGCTTCTGGGACACCAGGCCCTCGAAGTTGCGCAGGCCCACCACGTCCACGGTGGCCTGTCCCTCCCAGCCCTCCAGCCAGGAACCGTTCTGGTTGACGGGGATGCCCACGACGCGCGACTCGGCGCCCGTCGCCGGATCCACGTAGCGCACCCAGTGCGGCGTGGAGGCGAAGGGGTACTTGTTGCGGATGACCTGCTGCTCGTGCGCCATGCCCTCGCTCACCCAGGCGCCCACGGTGCTGGTGTTCTGGAGGTCCGCGCGGTTGGGCGGCGACACCAGCGTGTCCGAGCCCGGGTCGTTGAGGAACGGGTAGTCCTTCAGCGTGCGGGAGAAGTGGTTGTCACCGATGACGGACCACTTCACACCCAACTTCGCCAGCGTGGGGATGAGCCGCTCGCTGAAGCCCAGCTCCGTGGGGAAGAAGCCCTTGGAGGCCGTGAAGCCGCTGCCCAGGAAGTACGACTGGGACAGCGTGGCGCTCTGGTGGATGAGGTCCTTGAGGAAGTAGTCCGGCCCCACCAGCGGCCCCATGGAGTGGTGGCCCGTGAAGTGGATGAGGTCCAACGAGCGGTTGCCCGCGGGCGTGCGCAGGTTGGCGTAGCGGTCCCTCCAGGTGGCGCCCCAGTTTGCGTTGTCGTAGCCGGACACGTTGCGGCGGGTGACCAGGTCGTTGACGTTGTTCACCACCGCGCCAGACATGGTGACGTGAACCTGTCCCGTGGAGGCATTGGCCTTCATGTCCGCGGCCACGTCTGGCGGCCAGTATTGATACGCGCCCACCTTCGCGTGGTGCGAGTAATACGTCACCAGGTCGTCGTGCGGCATGGGCGCGCCCGACGGCAGGAAATAGGTGTAGTTGGCCGGAGGTGACTGCTTTATCTGGATGACCTGCCCGTCATACGCGTAGCGGATGGGGCCGCCCACCGGCGTCGAGTTGTATTGGGTCAGGTCGTAGTACGCCCAGAAGTTGGGCATGTGATTGTGATACACGTGCGCGGCGGCGATTTGAGCCTGCGCCTGCTGCGCGTGTAACAGGATGACGGCGAACACCGCGAGCAAGGCCAGTTGCGGCTGTCTTTTCATGGGGCGTCCTCACCGGACGAGAGGGGCCGTCCGGTGGGCGCTGCTTACTGGCGTTTGACTCAAGATTTCCCATGTAAACTGGGAATGACAATCTGTAAATCGATACTGCATCGCGTCAGTCTTTCGTGGAAAGGCTGTCGTTGACAGAGGAGAAGCGGCCTCGGACAGTCGGGCGCGCCATGGCCACCTATCCCGCGTCAGCCCGTGAAGCCTTTGTCCAGTTGCGTACGCTTTCGGAGGCGCTGGCCCGGCCGGAGGAGCGTGCGCGGGCGCTGGCGGAGCTGCGCGAGCTGGCGGAGCTGTCGCGCGACCAGCCAGAGGGCGCGCCGCTGCGGCTGGCGTCGGTGGTGGTGGCGGTGGGTGCGTCCCAGGAGCGGCTGGAGCTGTTGATTCCGCCGTCCATCTTCGCGCCCGAGGCGTGGGCGTTCACGTTCCTGGAGGGGCTCTTGAAGGTCCCTCTGGACGAGTACGCCGGCAAGCGGCTGGTGGAGGTGGGCTCCGGCTCCGGGTGGATCTGCATCGCGCTGGCGAAGTTCACGGGGCTCGCGCGCATCCGGGGGCTGGACCTGAACCCGCAGGCCCCGGCGGTGGGGCTGTGCAACGCGTGGCTCAACGGCGACGAAGCGCTGGTGTCGCGGCTGTCCTTTGGCGAGAGCGACCTGCTGCTCGGCCTGCCCCAGAAGCCGGAGTGGGACTTCATCGTCGGGTGCATCCCGCAGGTGCTGCGCAGTGACGAGCTGCCCGCGGAGCTGGCGCAGGCGGATGAGCAGGCGCTGTTGGATTTGTCCAACTACACCTCGTTGCAGAACGTCTACGAGGACCACTTCGGCCTGGGGCTCATCGCGCGGCTGCTCAACGAGGCGCCGGAGCGGCTGCTGCCGGGGGGGCGGCTGCTCCTGAACCTCGCGGGGCGTCCGGGCCGCGCCATCATCGCGCGGATGTTCACCCGGCGAGGCTTCACCACTCGCATGCGCGTGGCCCGGCGGGTGATGCAGGCGGCGGACACGGACATCCGCCCGCTGGTGTCGCTGGAGCAGCGCACCGGGCGGGAGTTCGAGTTCTTCATGGAGGCCCACAGCCCGGAGCCCCTGCGCGCGGCGACGGCGCTGGGCTGGCTGCAGTCCGGCCACCCCATCTGGCACGAGGTGGCGGTGTGGGAGGCCCACCTGTCGCAGCCCCGGGAGACGCTGGCCCTGCGCGCCGCGCTGCGCTCGCTGGGCATCGCGGCGCTCCAGGAGGAGCTGGACCTGGGGGCGGCGTCCGCGGAGCAGCTGGGCTTCGTCACGGCGCTCGCGGAGCGGCTGTCCCAGGCGCCCTTCCTGCCGTACGCGCACGAGGCCGGCGACGCGTCCTTCCGCAGGCTGGTGGCCCGCTACCTGGACCGCCACTTCGGCTTGAGGCTGTCGGAGGATTCGGTGTTCGTCGCGCCGGAGCGGGAGCAGGCCGTCTATTCCTTCCTGCTCGCCACGTGCGACCCCGGGGACACGGTGCTGGTGTCGCGCAGCCTGCACCCGCTCTACGCGCGCGCCCTGGACAAGGCGGGCGTGCGCGCCACCGTGACGCACAACACGCTGGGGGAGATCCGCCGCCTGCTGAGCGCCTTCGACGTGAAGGCCGTGCTGCTGACGGTGGAGCCGGGCGAGCGCACCAACCTGGCGGTGCTGCGCGACATCGTGGCGGAGGCCGCGCGGCGGGGCATCTGGGTGGTGCTGGACGAGAGCGCCTTCTTCAACATCACCGGGGACGTGGAGCCGCGCACCCTCTTCGAGTTCCTCGCGCGGACGCAGCACGCGCCCAACCTGGTCATCCTGTACGGGCTCATCAAGAACGCGGTGTGGCCGGATCTGGAGCTGACGCTGCTGCTCCCCGTGCCGGAGTCGCTGCGCGCGGACCTGGAGGTGGCGGCGGAGGTGACGTACTCGCGCATCAGCGTGCTGGCGGAGTGGTTCTACGAGCGCACGTTCTCGGAGTTGCTCGCCTTCCGCATGGCCTTCGCGGAGCCGGAGCCGCCCTCGCCGCACCGGGTGCCGGAGGTGCCGCTGCCGCGCTCACAGCGCATCGCGAAGCTGTCGGAGCTGCCCGCGTTCGCACCGAAGTTCTTCCGCGAGGACGACCCGGAGCTCGTGCGCCTGGACTACGGCGAGAACGAGGGCCCGATGCCGCTGCCGCTGGTGGAGGGGCTCATCGCGGCGGGCGTCGCGCCGCGCGCGGACGGAGCGCAGACGGGGCTGGCGGAGGCCGTGGCGGCCTTCCTGTTGGAGACGCGAGGGGCCCGCTATGTCCCCGAGGACGTCGTGGTGGCGCCCGGCGTCTGGCCGCTCATGCACCACCTGGGCGTGGCGCTGCGCCAGCGGCTGGGGCGGATGCCGCGAGTGTTCCTGGTGACGCCTTGTTACGGCGTACTCGCGCCCACTTTCCTCGCGGCGGGGTGCGAGGTGGAGTCAGGCCCGCTGGGCACGCTGCTGTCACGCCGCGCGCGGGGGACGATGCCGGACGCGGTGGTGCTGTCGCAGCCGGCGAACCCCACGGGGCACTACCTGTCGCACGAGGAGTTGATGGCGCTGGCGACGTTCGTGGTGGAGCAGCGCTGCCTCTGGATCTCGGATGAAATCTTCGGCTTGGTGAACCTCACCAACCCCACGGCGGAGACGGTGCACAGCCCGGTGACGCTGGAGGGCGCGGTGCCCGGTATTGGCGCGCGGACGGTGCTGCTGGGCGGGCTGTCCAAGGAGTTCGCGGCTGGAGGCCTGCGGGTGGGCTGGGTGGCCACGAAGGACCGGGCGCTGGTGGCGGCGCTGCGCGACAGCGCTCCCGGCGTGCTGCACACGCCCACCGCGCGCGCGGCGGCGTACCTGTACGCGGCCCATGCGCGCGGACCGGATGGACAGTTGCTCTACGCCGCGCGGCACAAGGCGCTGAGAAACTACCTGGCGCGGATGCGGCGTGAGCTCGCGGAGAAGCGCGCGCTGGTGGCGGAGGCGCTGCCCGACGACGGCCGCGCGGAGGCCACGGAGGCGGGGGGCTTGTTCCTCGCGCCTCCGATGACGGCCTGGCTGGGACGTTCGGTGGATGGGGTGAAGCTCACGCCAGAGAACCTGCCGCGCATCGTCTACGAGCACACGCACGTGGTGCTCAACGGCGGCGCGTGGTGCGGCGACCCGGAGCGCGTGCGCGCGGTGTTCTCCATTCCCCGGGAGAAGTTGTTGAAGGCCCGCGACCGCCTGCGGACCTTCGGCCAGCGGCTACGCTGACGGCGCTGCGCGGCGCGGCGTCAAATGATGACCCCGTCGGCCGGGGCGGAGCGATCCAAACCTGTCCGACAGGGCGCGGACCCCAGAGCGTTCCTCTACACTGCGCCGGCCCATGCTCCGCTCCCTCGCCGTCCTCCTCTGCTGTCT
This sequence comes from Corallococcus sp. AB030, assembly GCF_003668965.1. NCBI lineage: Bacteria > Pseudomonadati > Myxococcota > Myxococcia > Myxococcales > Myxococcaceae > Corallococcus > Corallococcus sp. AB030. The sequence goes on along the minus strand of NZ_RAWQ01000144.1, from coordinate 18,964 downwards.
GCCTGTTGGTGCGCTCGCGGCCTCTGAGTCCTGGCTCGTGACGACCGACCTGTGGGGCAACCCCGCCTACCAGTTCCTCACACTGGAGCGCGACGGGAAGCGCCTCTCCGGTGAGCTTGATGGGGATGCGCTGAAGGGGGAGCGCACGGGCAACGCCGTCCGCTTCGTCGTCACGGACTCGCGCCAGCAGACCTATGTCTTCGATGGCAAGGTGAGTGGTGAATCGCTGCGCGGCACCGCGGACTACCCGGACAGCAATAACCCGAAGGCGCGGGCGTCCCATGCCTTCACTGCCCGGTTGCTTCCCTCGCGCCCCGCGGGTGCTCCTCGCGTGCATGACTTCACGCCCACCTCGTGGTCCAACGAGTTCACCGCGCACCGTGCTCCGGTGCTGACCGTCTGGCCGGGCGACACGGTGCGCACCTCGACGCTCGACTCTGGCGGCATGGACGCCAAAGGCGTCACCCGTGCGCTCTTCGGCAACCCGCAGACGGGCCCCTTCTTCATCGCCACCGCGAACCCGGGCGACACGCTGGCCATCCGCATCCGCCGCCTCGCGTTGAACCGCACGTTCGCGGACAGCCTGGATGGCATCGTGGGCCGCGCCCTCACGCCGGGCCTCGCCGCGAAGGCGACGGAGCTGGGCAAGCCCGTTCGCTGGAAGCTCGACCCCGAGCGCGGTGTCGCGACGCCGGAGAACCCGACGGAGCGCCTGAAGGCCTTCACCGTGCCGCTGCGGCCCATGCTGGGCGGCCTGGCAGTGGCGCCCGGTTTCGGCTCCGCGCCCCTGTCCACCGGCGACACGGGCCGCTACGGCGGCAACATGGACTTCAACGAGATCGTGGAGGGCAACACCGTCTACCTGCCCGTCGCGCAGCCTGGGGCGCTCCTGTTCCTGGGCGACGCGCACGCCGCGCAGGGCGACGGCGAGACGTCGCAGTACGCGCTGGAGACCTCCATGGACGTCGAGTTCACCGTGGAGGTCCTGCACGGCAAGCCGCCGCCCTCCACGCCTCGCGTCGAGTCCCCCACCCACCTGATGGCGCTGGGGCAGGGCGGTTCACTGGACGACGCCCTGCGCTCCGCGACGCAGGGCATGACGCAGTGGTTGGAGCAGGACTACGGGCTCACCCTGTCGGAGAGCGCGCAGGTGCTGGGCAGCTCCGTGCAGTACGTCGTCGCGAACCTCGCCGGACGCAGCGTGGGCGTCGCCGCGAAGCTGGACAAGGCGCGGCTCCAGGCCCTCCGTCCCCCGGTGAAGTGAGCTGTATTCCCGGGTGCGTCCAAGGCCCCGGAAAATGGGGCGGAAATGCCGTGTCGATTCCGCGGCCCCTCGTTCGACGTGGAGATGAACCCTCCCGGTCACCCGGGAGCACTTCTTCCATCGAACCGGGAGCCTCCCATGGCCAGCAAGATCGCAATCGCCGCCTTCGTCCTCGTCGTCGCGCTGGGCGCTTTCGTCGCCACCCGCCCGGACCACTTCCGCATCGAGCGCAACGCGCTCGTGGGCGCGCCCCCGGCCACCGTCTTCTCGCTGATCAATGACCTGCACCGGTTCGACACGTGGAACCCGTTCCGCTCCGCGCCGGCGCCCGGCGTGACCAAGACCTTCGACGGACCCAACGAAGGGCCGGGCGCCAGCTTCGCCTATGCCGGCGGCGAGAACGGGGATGGCCGCATGACCATCGTGGAGAGCCAGCCCGGCGAGCGCGTCGTCCTCAAGCTGGAGTTCTTCAAGCCGTTCGAAGCCACCAACCAGGCCACCTTCACGCTCACGCCGGAGAACGGCGGCACCCGCGTGAGCTGGGCGATGGAGGGCGAGAACACCCTGATGGGCAAGGCGATGTCGCTCGTCGTGAACATGGACACGATGCTCGGCAAGGAGTTCGAGCGGGGCCTCGCGAACCTGGACACCGTCGCGCGTGGCGTCACCCCGGCTCCCAGCGCGAGCGCCCAGTCCGACGCGGCGACGCCCGCCCCGGCGCTCTGAAGCGTCGAGCCTCAGTCCGCCAGCGCCCGGTAGGCGCCCTTGGAGAACTCCATGGCCAGGGCCTCGTCGTCGGGGCCCTGCGCCCGTCGCTGCATCAGGAGGATGGCCGTCAGGTCCTGCCGGGGATCGATGAAGAACATCGGGCCGTAACCGCCGCCCCAGCCGTAGCGTCCCGCGGTGGGCGAGACGCCATCCGGCTTCGTGCACACGGCGCCGCCGAAGCCCCACCCGGACGCATCCCAGAAGCCAGGGAAGAAGGGCGAGGCGGCCTTCTGCTCCTCCGGAATCTGATCCGTCAGCATCTCCTGGACGCTCGCGGAGGACAGCAGGCGGGTGTGCCCGGACTGGCCTCCGCCCAGCAGCATCCGGCAGAAGGCGAGCAGGTCATCGGCCGTGGACACCAGCCCTCCCTGGCCTCCTCCCGAGGGAAACGCGGGCGGTCGTGACCAGAAGCTGTCCGCCGGTGTGTCCCATGCATCCAGACTCCCCGTGGCGTCGTCGCGCGCGTAGGCCGTCGTGAGCCGGTCGCGCTTCTCCGCGGGCACGGTGAACGCCGTGTCCTTCATGCCCAGCGGCACGAAGAGCCGCTCGCGCAGGAAGTCATCGAAGCGCATGCCCGAGGCCCGCGCGACCAGCACGCCCAGGACTTCGTAGCCGGTGTGATAGGCCCACCGCTCTCCCGGTTGATGCATGAGCGGCAGCGTGCCCAGCCGACGCATGAATTCGTCGGGCGGATCCGTGAGCGCCTGGAAGCCGGGCGACACCCGGGCTTCGCTCATGGCCCGCTGGATGGGATGCGTGCCGGGCCTCGCCATCACCGCGCCCAGGCCCCAACGCAGCGTGAGCAGGTCCCGCACGGTGATGGCGCGCTTCGCGGGAACGGTGTCGTCGAGCGGGCCGCCGGGAGTGCGCAGGACGCGGCGGTCCGCCAGCTCCGGCAGCCACGGGTCGACGGCGCCGTCGAGCGGGAGCTTCCCGTCCTCCACGAGCATCAGCGTGGCCACCGCCGTGATGGGCTTGGCCATGGACGCGAGCCGGAAGAGGCTGTCCCGCCGCATGGGCGGACCGGAGGGCACGAGGCCCTGTGTGCCCAGCACGTCGACGTGCACGGTGTCTCCGCGAGCGACGAGCGCGACGACGCCGGGGAGCTCACCGCGTTCGACGTGGCCGCGCAGGGCGGACGTCATGTCGGCGAGCCGTGTCGGGGAAAGCGCGGCGGAGCGTGGGTGCATGCCTTGAGTCTAAACCCTCGACGCCAGCCGCGAGCCCAGATGCGTGGGGACAGGCGGGCGCTTCAGCGCTTCGCGAGGATGAAGGCGGTGACGGAATAGCGCTGGTGGCCCCGGGCCTCGGACGTCCATTCGGTCACGCGGTGAGGGGCACCCCTCGCGCGGAAGATGAACACCGAGTTGAAGAGCGGCGGGACGCGCATCATGTCCGCGTCCACTTCGGGATGCCGGAAGGCGAGGACGCCGCCGAAGCGGTCCTCCCACGGGCGCGTGAAGTTGTAGACGACGGCGAGCCCTTCCTCGTCCGTGTCCCGGTGCTCCGGAAAGAACTCGCCCACCTCCATGCGCGACACCTGCACCTGCCGCGTCTCCAGGGGCTCGGGCCAGCCCACCAGAGCGGCGTGGAAGGCCGCGCCGTCCGCGCTCTGAAGCCACGCGCAGAAGTCCGTCAGGGCGGAGGGCACCTGTTGCTTCAATGGCGCGATGTGCAGCGGATAGGGCCCGTGGTGGTGGCGCACGAAGCGCGCGTCGCGCAGGGCCTGGTGCAGGGCCTCGGCGCGCTCGGGGAGGAGGGCGTCCCGGAGGCAGAGGTGCGGCACCCGTCCGCCTTCGATGAACTCCTGGCGGAGCGTGGCGTGCAGGGCTTCGGATACGGTGGCCAGGCGCGTCCACGCGGTCGCGGACGCCGGGAACACCTCCGGCTTCGGGGACGGGACGGGGCCGAAGATGCTTTCGGCGTAGTCCGTGATGAAGAACCCGCTCGGGCGCTCAGGCCTTGGAGACGAGGTAGCTGGCGAGCCGGGTGATGACTTTGCCGTCGCGCGGATCATCGAAGAAGGAGATGGCGGGAGTGGGGTTGAATTCAAGCGCCACGAAGGCGCCGTCGGGCGTGCGCCGCAGGTCCACCGCAGTGAAGACCATGCCCAGCGCTTTGGCGCCCTTGAGACACACCGCCCAGGCCTCCTTCGGCAGGCGGGCGGGCTTCACCCGGTGAAGGTTCTGCCTCGCGTCCACCACGCCGTCGGTGGGGATGTGGAAGGCGGACACGGGCTCGCCGTCGAGCACGTAGGCGCGGAACTCGTCGCCCTGGATCTGCTCCTGGAACAGCACCGGACAGTTGGCGAGCAGCTGGAGCCGCGCCTCGGTGAGGTCCGCCTCCTCCACCTTGCGCACCAGCGCGCCGCCGCTCAGGGGCTTGTAGATGACGGCCTCGTGGCGCGCGACGAACTCGCGCACCGCGTCCGGTGAGGCGGTGGCCAGGGTGCTGGGGACGGGAATGCGGTGGCGGCGCAACAGGGCCAGCTGCTGCAGCTTCAGATAGTGCAGCTCCACCGCCTCCAGCGGGTTGACGAACGAGCCGCCGCGCCGGTGGAGCGAACGCAGCACGGAGTGGAGGAACGACTGGCGCTCCCGCTCCGCCAGGTACTGCTCCTGCCAGCGCGGGAAGTTGCGCTCGGACAGGGCCTCGGCCTCGGGGACCGGGAGCGAGAGGCGCACGAGCTTGAGGTAGAACGAGCGCAGGTCACTGAGACACTCACCGTCCCAGTGCACGTCTCCGTCCTGCCAGCTCAACGCGGCGGAGTCCGGGACCCGGTCTGTCTCCAGGACGATGGCTCGCGCACGACGCCGCTCCACCGCTTCCGCGACGAAGCGGGTGGCGTCATCCGAGCGCGAGCCGATGACCACGACCTTCTTACGAGACGTCATGGGGTCCGTGACTTCGCCTGCCCGTCGTTCAGACCGGGCTGTCCATCTTGACCTTCAGGACGCCGCCATCCAGCGGCTTGAGGTCCGGGAGCTTCGAGCCACGCGTGGGGTCGTCCATCATGACCTTCACCCGGCCGCCATCCGGCGGAGTGAAGTCCGGCAGCTTCGAGCCACGGGTCGGGTCATCCATCATGACCTTCACCCGGCCGCCATCCGGCGGAGTGAAGTCCGGCAGCTTCGAGCCACGGGCCGGGTCATCCATCATGACCTTCACCCGGCCGCCGTCCGGCGGAGTGAAGTCCGGCAGCTTCGAGCCACGGGTCGGGTCATCCATCATGACCTTCACCCGGCCGCCGTCCGGCGGAGTGAAGTCCGGCAGGTTCAGGCCACCGGTCGGATCATCCATCCGGACCTTCACCCGGCCGCCATCCGGCGGAGTGAAGTCCGGCAGGTTCAAGCCACCGGTCGGATCATCCATCCGGACCTTCACCCGGCCGCCATCCGGCGGAGCGAAGTCCGGCAGCTTCGAGCCGCGGGTGGGGTCGTCCATCATGACCTTCAACACGCCGCTGTCCTTCGGCGGCTTGAGGCCGACGCCGTCACCCACGAACTGATCCGCGAGCTCACGGGCCTTCGGGGTCAACTTGACCTTCTCGAAGACGTCGCGAACCTGGTGCTTCTGCTGGGGGCTCAGCTGGGCCGCGTCAGTGCCCTGGAGCGCCTTCTTGAGGGCCGGGGCGCCCACTGCCTTGCCATCCGTGCTGGCGGTCTTCAGGGCGGTCTGCAGCGACGAGACGAAGCCCGTGGGGGATTTGATCTGGGTCATAAAGATTCCTTTGAAAAGGTTATCGGCATGCCCAGGCAGGAGTTGCTTGATTCTCTGAGGATGAGAGCCCTGGTAGAGCAGGGGGCTGCCTGGCCGCCCGCAGTCTTCCCTCGGGGCGTGTGAGTCCCAACCCTTGAAGACAAGGGGAGGAGACACCATGGCACACCGAGACGACGGACTGCTGGTGCGAGCGCTCGCGGAGTCCGTGAGGCCGCTCCAGGGGACGCGGGAGGACTTCGGGCCCCTGATGGACCTGGTGGGGAACGCGACGTGCGTGCTGATTGGCGAAGCGACCCACGGCACGCACGAGTTCTACCGGCTGCGCGCGCTCCTGACGCGGAGGCTCATCGAGGAGAGGGGCTTCAACGCCGTCGCGGTGGAGGCGGACTGGCCGGATGCGTACCGGATCAACCGCTACGTGCGGGCCATGGGCCACGACGCGGACGCGGTGGAGTCGCTCTCCGACTTCCAACGGTTCCCCGCATGGATGTGGCGCAACGCGGACGTGCTGGACTTCGCGGGCTGGCTGCGGACGCACAACGACCGCCACTCCGCGCGGGAGAAGGTCGGGTTCTACGGGCTGGACCTCTACAGCCTCCACGCCTCCATGGGCGCGGTGCTGAAGTACCTGGACCGGGCGGATCCAGAGGCCGCGAAGCGCGCCCGGCACCGCTACGCGTGCTTCGAACATTTCGGCGAGGACCCGAAGGACTACGGCCACGCGACGTCGCTGGGCCTGTCTCCGGATTGCGAGCGGCAGGTCGTCGACCAGCTCCGCGAGCTGCAACGGGAGCGCGAGGCCCTGCTGCGCCGGGACGGGTTCATCGCGGAGGACGCGCAGTTCGAAGCGGAGCAGAACGCCCGGGTCGTCCAGAACGCGGAGGAGTACTACCGGTCCATGTTCCATGGGCGCATCTCGTCCTGGAACCTGCGCGACACGCACATGGCGGACACGCTGGATGCGCTGATGGGCTTCCTGAAGCGGAGGCTGGGGGCCGCGCGGGTCGTGGTCTGGGCCCACAACTCGCACGTCGGCGATGCGCGCGCGACAGAGATGGGGGAGGCGGGCGAGGTGAACCTGGGACAGCTGACGCGCCAGCGGCACCCGAAAGTCACGCGGCTCATCGGCTTCAGCACGTACCGGGGCACCGTCACCGCGGCCACCAACTGGAGTGGGACCGCTGAGCGCAAGCAGGTCCGCCACGGACTGGCGGGCAGCTGCGAGTCCCTCTTCCATCAGGTCGGCCTGCCAGGCTTCCTGCTGGACCTCCGCGAACTGGGAGAGGCCGCCGGAGCACTCCGCGAGCGGCGCCTGCAACGGGCCATCGGCGTCATCTACCGGCCCGAAACGGAGCGCAGGAGCCACTACTTCCACACGCGGCTGCCGGAGCAGTTCGACGCGATGCTGCACATCGATGAGACGCGTGCGCTCGAACCGCTGGAGCGCACCGCCGGATGGGAGCGCGGTGAAGCGCCGGAGACCTATCCGACGGGCCTGTAGCCGCCACGGGCTCAGGGGGCCTTGGAGGGGCGGTGATACAACTTGCGCAGCTCCTCCTTGGCCTCCTGGATGGCCCGCCTGCGGGATGCAGGGAGGTTCCGGCCCGCGCGGTTGCCGTAGAACGAAAGCATCGACATGGCCGACTGGAAAGGCGACGCCTTGCGCCGGTGGCTCTGCTCGGCGGAGCGTTTCACCGAGCGGGCGATCTCCTTCGGTGAGCGCTTGAAGACCTGTTCCTCCAGCGTCATCGCGTCGCTGTGCTCCGTCACCTCGCGGGACCAGTAGCGCCGCTTCGCGGTGGGCCGCTTCGCCGTGCCGCGAGAGGCGGTTGCCATGCGCTTGCGGGAAGGGGCGGGGCCATGCGGCTTCTTTGTCGTACCGGGCATCGTGTCTACCCCCGGGCCCGGCTGGTCGCCTTGCGGGTGGCCGCCGCCTTGCGAGCGGACGCCTTGCGGGCGGTGGTCGTGCGCTTACGTGAGGCGTTCTTCGCCTGGGCGGACAGGGCCTGCTTGGACGCCGCCTGACGGCCCTCCCGCTTGAGCGCGCCCTGCGTGGCCTTGCTCCGTTTCTTCGACGGTGCCCGAGGCTTGCGCTCCTGCTGACCCACCTCCAGGTCCTGCTTCGCCGAACGCCGTGTGCGCGCGGTGGCCTGCTCCTTCGTGGGTGGTTTCAGCGGTACGCCCGCGCGTCGCGCCTTCGACAGGCCAATCGCGATGGCCTGCTTCGAAGAGCGTGCGCCGTGCGCGCCTTCGCGGATGTGCTCCAGTTCCTCATGCACGAACTCACCCGCCGCGGTGCTGGCGCTCTTGCCTTCGCGCAGGTCCTTCTTCGCTCGTTCAACGGTCGCCTTGTCGGGCATGACTTCCTCCCATTCGGGTTACGGTCCTGGCCCAAAGGTGCGGACGCTCCGCGCCCAGGCAAGCCGTGTCCCGTATCCGGAGGGAGCCCCATGAGGTGGTGGTGCCTCGCGCTGTTGCTTGCTTCCTGTTCGGCGCACCGCTCCTCCGGTGGCGGCGCGCCGGACGATGCGAACGCGCGGGACCTGCGCGCCCGCGTCCACGAGGCCCGGGGCGAAGCCGCCACCGAGTCCCGGCAGTGGAGCGTGGCGGCGGCGTCGTTCGCGCTCGCTCGGGCCTCGCGGGATTCGCTCGCCGCGCAGTGGGGACAGGGACAGGCGGTGGACCACGCCTCCACGCTGCGCTGGTCGAAGCGCATCCAGGGTTCGGTGCTCGCCCTGGCGTTCACGCCAGACGGCCGCGTGCTGGCGTCCGGGCATTACGACTCTGTCGTCCGGCTCTGGGACGTGGAGCGCGGCGAGCTGCTGGCGGAGCTCAAGGGCCACACGGCCGAGGTCCACGCCGTCGCCTTCTCGCCGGACGGCCGCTGGCTGGCTTCCGCGGGAAGGCCCGGCGAGCTCCGGGTCTGGGATTGGCGCCAGGGCAGGCCGCACGCGGTGATTCCCGGCAACACCGACGTCGTGCTCGGGCTGGCGTTCTCGCCCGACGGCAGGCGGCTGGCCTCCGGTGGTCTGGACAAGGCGGTCCGCGTCTGGGCCTTCGAGACAGGCGCCGAGCAGCTGCGCTTCGAGCACGACGACAACGTCATCGCCGTCGCCTTCTCGCCGGATGGCAGGCGGCTGCTGTCCACGAGCGCGGACCGGAGCGCGCGGGTCTGGGACCTGGAGTCGCGCAAGGAGGTCCTCCGCCTCGTGGGTCACGGGGAGAAGGTGGAAGCGGGCGCGTTCTCCTCGGACGGACAGCGCATCATGACGGCGGCGGGCGACCGGGCCGTGCGCTTCTGGGACGCCCGCTCGGGGCAGCTCACCGACGTGTTTCGCAACTCCGGCGACGTCTCCGTGGCCGCAATCGACGCCGGATTCCAGCTCCTGGTCCAGGGCGGATGGGACGGACGCGTGCAGCTTCTCGACGGCCATGGGGGCGCGCTGCTGGAGCGGATGGATGCACATCACGCCGCCGTGATGAGCGTGGCCTTGTCACCGGACGGGCGCACGCTCGCTTCGGGCGGGATGGACGGTGTCCTCGGCGTGTGGCGCAGGCCGGAGGTCCCCGCGCAGGTGCTGCTTCGTGGACCCGGCGTCTGGGTGGAGGCGCTCGCGTTCTCCCAGGACCGCGAGTTGATGACAGGCGGTGAGGATGGCTGGCGGCGGTGGCGCATCGCGGAGGGAAGAGAACTCCATCCGGAAGTGGGAGGAGCGGAGTCCGCGGTGTCCCTGGCGGTGAGCCCGGACCGCGAGCGCATCGCGGTGGGAACGCTGAAGGGGAGGGTGCTCGTGCTGGACGCGCGTTCGGGGCGGATGCTGCTGGAGTTGCCAGCGGCGAACGGCTCCGTGCGCGCGGTGGCCTTCAGTCCGGATGGGGCGCTCCTCGCGGTGGCGGGAGATCCGGACATCCAACTCTGGTCCGTGGCCGACAGCAGGCCCGTGGGGCTGCTCCAGGGACACACCGGCAAGGTGTGGGCGCTGGCCTTCGACAGCTCGGGGCGGAGGCTCGCGTCGGGCAGTGCGGACAAGACGGTGCGGACCTGGGACGTGGAGCGGCGTCAGCCCCTCTTGCGGCTCGACATGGGCGAGCCCGTGCGTGCCGTGGTCTTCACTCCGTCCGAACCCCACCTGGTGACGGCGGGGATGCGGCAGCCCCTTCGCATCTGGGACGTAACGGAGGGCCGGCTGTTGAAGACGATGGACGCGAAGACCGTGGGCGTGCTCGCCCTGGCCGTGTCACCGGATGGCCGCTTCCTGGCTTCGTCGGGCGTGGCGGCAGGGGTGAAGGTCTGGGGGCTGCACTCCGGCGAACAACTGGGGACGTTCACGGGTCAGCAGGGCTTCGTGGCGGCCCTGGCCTTCTCCCCGGACGGCGCGCTCCTCGTCTCCGCGGCCTCCGACCGGACGCTCCAACTGAACCGGTTCGACTCCATCGTCCATCCATCCCCGGCGGGAGCAGGCCTCGACGAACTCCTGCGCCGCTATGGGCTCGTCTGGGACGAGGCGCGGTTCCTGCTCACACCAGCCGCAGGAAGCGATTGAGGTCGCGGAACAACCAGAGGGGATTGCCGTACCACACGGCCATCTCCAGCACCCCCGCCCAGACGACGAGCCCCAGCCGCACCGCCGTGGGCCAGCGAGGAGCGCGCAGCACGCCCACGCACAAGGGCACCAGCATCAGCGCGGACGCATGCCACCAATGGCGCGTGTCGATGACCGCGAGCAACACGCCCAGCCCCACCGACGCGGTCACCAGCCCGTCCGACCCGCGCCAGGAGAGCGCCAGCACCGCCGCGCTCAAGCCCATCACCAGGGCCACCGTGCCGGGCTCACCCAGGATGGAAGGCGTCGCCGCATCCGTCCGGGCGGCCAGCGGCGCCATCCACAGGAACGTGCGCACGCAGAGGACCCCCGCCGCCGACACCCCGAGCAGCGTGCCCCACGGCCACTGACGCACCGGCCGCCCATGCACCACGCGCCACAGCGCCACCACGCCCACGGCGACGAGGACGAGCGCCCGGTAGTGCAACAGCGCCGCGAGCGCCAGCCAGCGCAACGCGACCACCGGCCGGTCCTTCGCGAGCGCCACCAGCGCCAGCACCCCGCACACGAGCCACGCGCCGTCGTACTGGCCATAGAGCGCCAGCCGCATCAGCACCAGCCAGCAGAGGAGCCCCACCGCCCAGCGTCCACCCGCCGGAAGCCCATCCAGCAGCCGCAGCGCCGCGTAGAGCGCCACATGCGCGAAGGCCAGCAGGTACAGCAGGCACACCTGCCCGAAGGCCTGGGGTGACATGGGCACCCACTCGCCCACGAGCGCCAGGGGCAGGAAGAGCACCAGCGCGCCGGGCGGATAGACGTACGGCACCTCCAGCCACTGGTCGATGGCCTGGGGGTAGGGGACGCCTTCGCGAAGCTCGCCCAGCGGCGCGGTGTAGAGCGCCTGGAGCCCGCGATGCAGTCCCACCCAGACCACGTACGGATGGCGCACGTGGTCCGTGTATCCCTCCTTCAGCGTCCCCCGTGACGTCACCCCGGACAGGGGGACGGCGGAGAGCACGAGGAGCGACAGCAGCGTGAGCAGTCCCCACCGCGCGGCGGGATGCCGGACGAGGATGCCGGGACCTTCCATGAAGTCAGGTGCTGGAGGGCGCCACGCGCGCGCGCAGGTCCTGCTTGAGGCCCAGCGAGAAGAGCACCAGGGTGAGCAGGTACACGGGTTCGATGAAGAACAGCTGCGGGCCGCCCAGGGACAGGCCGTGGGTCTTCTTCTCGAAGACGACGTGCGCGCCCACCACCATCGCGAAGCGGAACACCATCACGCCCACCGCGATGCCCGTGGCCGTTCCCGTGGGAAGCCCCGCCACCGCTTCCGCGGCGAGGAGCGTGGGCACCAGCGGCAGGGCCATCAGCAGGCCGGCGGTCCACTCCAGCGTCATGGCGTACACGGTCACCGCGGCCACCAGCAGATGCGCGGCGGTGACGGGCGTGCCGGGGATGCGCACCCAGCACAACGGCACCAGCAGGGCGAACGTGAAGAGATAGGCCCCCACGAAGTGCACGGCGCGGCTGACGCCGTTCTCGTGCAGGGGCATCCAGACGCGCATCTTGTCGGCGAAGCTCATGGATCCCCACCGTAGGCCATCCTCGCCCCGGTTGCCTCACCCGTGGAGGGGCGCGGTCGCCGCGCACCCCGGGGCGCAAGAATAATGTTTCACCGGGACGTACCTGTGGAGCAGCCGCGTTTCCGCTGCTGCCCACACCCCGAAGGTACCTCCCCGATGAAACAACTCCTGTCGCAAGACATCGTGCGCCGCGCGTTCCGTCACGCCGGCTTCAAGGTCGCCGCCGTCGCCACGGTGGGCGTGGCGCTCACCAGCGCCATCAGCTTCGCGTCCGTGTCCGCGCGTACGCCGACCCATGACTTCACGCAGGCGGACGTGGACGCCATCGTCGCGCAGATCCGTCAGGTGCCGACGGACACGTTCTACATCCGGCTGCCCACGTTCTCGCCCCGGGGCGGGGTCAACGGGTCGCGCCTCTACGGCACGCTGCCCCTCGCCTATGTGCGGCGGATGGCGAGCGTCCAGCACGTCGCCCTCGATGAGCAGTCGAACATCATGGGCCTGGTGATGGATCCGAACACCGAGGCCGGGATGGCCTCGGGCGAGAAGTCGAGGCGCGTGGCCCTGGCCATCGACGCCGTCCTCGCGGACGTCACCCCCGCCTCCTACCAGTTCCTCAGGTAGCCATGAGAACCGTCCCATCGCGGCCCGAGGGGGATGAACGCCAGGCGGCCCTCTGGGCGTGCGTCGCCGTAGTGCATCTGGCCGCGGTGGGCGCCTTCCTCTGGACGCGCCTGGCCCATGCGGACTCGGACGGCGCGTTCGACCGAGGCGTCCGGACCTACCAGAGCCTGTCCGGCGTCATCAGCGACTACCGCTTCTTCGCTCCCGCGGTGGCCAGCGACTCGCGGACCGGCTTCTTCGTCGAACAGAGCGATGGAAGCTCGCTGTTCGAACCCCTGACCTCCGACGAGGTGGAGGTGGCGCGCCGCTACCGCTGCATCGTCGCCTCCGGTCTGCGCGCCAACCGCAAGACGCAGGACGTGCTGGCGCAGTCCTGGGCGGCGGTGATGCTGGGCGTCCATCCGGAGGCCTCCCAGGTCACCGTCGTCACCCAGTCCTACCAGCTTCCTTCCATGGAGGCCTGGGCCGCCGGGAAGCGGCCGGAATGGGCCATCCACTACACCGGGACCTTCGGCCGCCTTGACGCTCCGAAGTCCGAGGCCTCGCCATGAACCGTCTCCAGACCCACGTGCGGCGCTTCTGGTTGGAGCCCGCTTCCTCCGACGGACTGGCCTTCCTGCGCATCGCCGTCGCGGCCATCTCCCTCACGCAGCTCGCCATCCTCTGGCCGCACCTGCCGGAGCTGTACGGCAACTTCGGCCTCGTCCAGTGGGTCATCACCGATGTGGGCGCGGGCGACTGGGCGCCCAGCCTGGGGTGGCTGGGGCGGCTCCTGGCGCCACTGGGCATCCGCACGATGGCCACGATGTACGCCGTGTTCGTCCTCTACGCGGTGGGGCTGGTGGGCCTGCTCGTGGGCTACCGCACGCGCGCCTTCGCGGTGCTCGCCTGGTTCACGCATGGCCTGACGTCCGCGAACGCGTACCTGTCGCTCTACGGCGTGGACACCATCCTCCACGTACTCTTCTTCTATCTGGTGTTCATGCCGTCCGCGGGCCGCTGGTCGCTGGATGCGCGAGCGGGCCGCGTCTCCACCGGTCCGTCGTCCGCGGCCCGCGTGGCGCTGCGCACGCTCCAGGTCCACCTGTGCTTCATCTACCTGGACACCGGCCTGGCCAAGGCGCAGGGCGTGCAGTGGTGGAACGGCGAAGCCATCTGGCGCGCGCTGATGCAGCCACAGTTCCAGATGTTCGACTTCTCCTGGCTCGCGGCGTACCCGCTGCTGGCGAAGCTTGCCTGCTGGGGCACGCTGCTCATCGAGGTGGGCTACGCCGGGATGATCTGGGTGCCCCGGCTGCGGAGGCACTGGCTGGTGGCCACGCTGCTGTTGCACGCGGGCATCGCCGTGTGCCTGCGGCTGTGGCTCTTCTCCCTGACGATGATGGCCTTCAACCTGGCCGCCTTCGCCCTGGCGTGGCGGACTTCGGAGGCCCCCGTGGAGAACGAGGACGCGCCCGCCGAGCCGGCCCCGGACGCCGCGCTCCAGGCGGTGTGAAACCCGGCCGCGTTCAAGCGGAGGCGTTCAGCGCCGCGTTGCTTCCCTCACACGCGGCCTTCGCCAACCGCGAGCCCACCTGGATGTAGCCGGGATGGTGCACGTAGTCCGGAAGCGTGTCCTCCGACGTGCGCTCGTGGCGCATGTTGAGCGGGTAGAGCCCTTTCGAAACCAGCGCCAGCCGCTGCGTCCGCCAGGACAGCCCCGCCTCTTCCATGACGCGCGCGAAGTCCGACATCCGCTGGACCCGGTCCGCCTGCTCCAGAATGCCCGGGCGCATCGCCTTCGTGTAGCCGGACCGGGGCTTGTAGTCCTTGCGCAGCTGATGCAGTTGCGCCTTGCGCCGCTCAGCGAGCAGTTCCTGGAAGCGCGGCTCGGTGGCCGTGAGCTGCTCCAGGACATCGCGCCCCATCTTCTCGTAGAAGACGGCGGTTGAATCGTCGTGCCGGACCTTGCCCTCCAGGAACCGCACGTAGCCGCGGGTCGCCTCCAGCAGCTCGCGCTCCGCCGCGTCCACGGTCGGAACGGCCACCCGCCGGGGGATGTCCACCGGCACGAAGAACTCCCTCGTGCCCATGGGGCCGCTCTCGTAGCGGTACGCGTACCCGGTCTCCCGGTCCCCGAAGACGAGGACGAAGTCCGGCAACCGGGGCAGGGGAGGAGGGGGCGTGGTGAGGATCCAATCCTCGGGGTCGCTGTCCGTGAGCACCCGCAGCGCGACGAGCCCCCGCGCCTTCATCCCGTCCAACCAGGCGTAGAAGGACGGCTCGAAGCCCCCGTCCGGCAGCGCGAAGCCCTCGAAGGTGTCGGGCCCCCGCACGAGGGCCGCGCCTCCAGGATCGTCAATCACCTGCGCCCGCAGGTCGCGTCCCCGCAACCGCGCGTTGCCGACGATGGCGAGCTGCGAAACGTAGTCGTAACGCGGCAGGGGCATGGTGTCGCGGAGGTCAGCTCCGGGAAGCCTTGAGCACCTTCGCGGCGAGGCCCGCGTCCGTCACGCGGTCGTACTTGAAGGGCTGTCCGGGCACCGCCTGATAGCGGTAGACCGTGAAGGGGCCCTTGTCCTCGCTGGCGTGCTCCGGCACGAGTACCGCGAAGCTCTCATTGCCCACGCCCACCATGTCGATGCAGCGCAGGCGCTCCAGCTTCCCGGCCGGGTCGCGCAGGTTGTAGACGTCGTCGACGCCGAAGCCGGCGACGCCCTCGACCTCGGGCTCCTTGGGAAGGTGCTTGCGCAGCACGCCCAGCACCTGCTCCAGGTACTGACGGGCCGCCGCGGGGGTCGCCGGCAGCTCCTGGCGCTTCGCCTCGTCACGGGCCAACGACACCAGCGTCGAAGAGGGCAGGCGCGTGTCGGCGAGGACGGCCTCCAGCCCTTCGATGCCCGTGTACAGGGGAATGCTGTTGAAGCCCAGCGCGTGCCGGACCTGGTCCTCCACGTCGGCCAGGGTCGAGTTGGGCGCGCAGTAGGTGCTCAAGAAGGTGCGCGCCTTCTCCAGCGGAGGCGCGTTCTTGAGGGCTTCCATGCGCGCCTTGAGCTCTTCGAAGCGCGCGCTTGTCTTGGGGTCGGCGGTCATCGGAAGGGGGCCTCAGGGACCAGGGAAGGCGGTCAATACCATCACCTGCGGCGGGGTGCCGTCGATGAGGCGCAGCCGGACGTTGTAGCTGCCCGCGTTCGCGGGAACGGCGGTGCGGGTGCCCGCCGATTCCACGGCCGTGAAGCCGTTGCCCACCGTCGTGCCGGGAGTCACGGGGATGTTGAGGTGGTCGCTGTGGCCGTACAGGGCCAGGTCCGTCTTGATGGTGTCCCAGTTGTCCGCCACGTACTTGTTGAGGGTGGAGTCCATGGTCGCGTCGCTGGACCACTGGAACGAGTTGTTCTCCACCGAGCCCCATCCGGCGCCGTCGGTGACGCGGCTCTCGAGGGTGCGGGCCCCCGGGGGCGCGTCCGCGATGTTCGTGGGCAGCGACGCGCCGTGCCGGTCGATGGTGTGCGCGTTGTGGGCCGAGCCGTGCGCCGCGTCGTTGGCGGCCACGTTGAGCGTGGGGCCGTTCGGGAAGGCCTCGGCCAGCTGCTGCTCGCGGATGACGCCCCGGCGCAAGATCTCCGTCTGGGCCCGCTCCGCGCGCAGCTTGGCCAGTTGCTGCGACTCGATGGGGACCTTGTTCCCCGCCGAATCCACCTGCGTGAAGACGGCCGGGTTCGCGTCCCGGTTGAGCTCGGCCTGGGTCCGGGTCTTCGGGTCGTAGGTGCGCTCCGAGTAGACGCGGCGCCCCTCGGCCTGGCGGGCCTTGAACTGCTGCGCCGTCTCCGTCGCGGGATTGCGCGGGCCGTTGATGGCCGTGTTCTCCGCGGCCGTCATGGGCACCTGCGGGGGCGGCGTCACCTGCCCCACGGTGTTCACCGACGTGCCCACGCCCGCCCAGTCCGGCGTCGTGGTGCCCGGCGTGCCGTGCATGGCCACGGAGCCCGTGCCCGGCGCCAGCGAGTCCAGCCGCTTGGCGTGGAACTCAATCTGGAACTCCACGTTGGCGATGTCTCGCTGGAGCGCCGCGCGCTCGGCGACGGTGGCCGCGGTGGGCTTGCCGCTCATGCCCGCGATGCTGTCGTCGATGCGCTTCTGCGCCGCCTCCAGGCCGCCCAGGATGTTCTTGAGCTTCTGCACCTCCATCTTGGACTCGAAGCCCTGCGTGCCGTAGCCCGGCGTCTTGGTGAGGGCCTGCTGGACGCGGTCCTTGAGCTGGCGGATCTGCCCGGTGGGCCCCTCGTACTTCTGGAGCAGGCGGGCCGTCTCCTGGTGCGCGGCGATGTCCGCGGGCGTGGCGTGCGGCCCCGCTTCAATCCGCACCTGGCCGTTGTCGTAGCGCACCTTGGTGGTGTTGCCCGGCAGGTCCGGGTTGTGAATCACCGGGATTTCACGCGGCTTGAGCATGTCCGCGCCCTTGGCCAGGCCGCCGCTCACCACGCCGCCGGTCACCGCGCCCACGGTGCCGTCCGTCACCGCGCGGGTCGTCACGCGGCCCAGGCCCGTGAGCGCGCCGTCCTTCCACGTCTCGGACTGGGTGGCCGCGTCCATGGCACCACCGGCCGCGCCGCCGTAGGCACCTTCCTTGATGCCCTGCTTGATGGCGGTGCGCACGGTGCCCTCCGCGGTCTCCCGCACGGTCGTGCGGACCGCGGCCTCCGTGGCCTGGGTGGCCGCCACGCGCGTGCCGCCCGCGGCGAGGGAAGCGCCCTTGCCAATGGGAATCACCGCCGTGCCGCCCTCCACGGCGCCAATGAGCGCCTGGCGGCTCAGGTCCTGCGCCCCGGCGGCGTTGCCCTGGATGGCGGCGTACGTCGCGGCGCGCGTGGTGGCGCCCACCGCCGCGTACCCGGCGATGGCAAGGGGCGTGGCCGCGCCGCCCGTCGCGACGACGGCCACGGTGGTCGCGGCGACGACGGCCACGGTGGCCGTGGTCTCCGCCAGCGAGTCCTTGGCGGACTGGAGCGCCTTCACGTCCTCCGTGGCGTAGCCCGTCAGCGTGTTCGCGCGCTGGGTGTCACCCGTCGCGATGGCCTGGTCGGCGCGGTCCAGGTTGCGGTTGAGGATGTCGTTGTCCGACTCGCCCTTGGTGAGGTGCTGGATGCCGTCCAGCAGGTCCACGCCGAAGCCGGACTCGTTGGTCTGGACCTCGCGCAGCCGCCGCGCGCGCTCCTGCGCGGCGTTGGGGTCGTTGGGGTCGATGGCGCCCAGGTCGTAGTCCTGCTTGAGCAGCTCCAGCTCGTCGCGGCCGTCCAGCTCGCTGTCCAGCTCCGCGCGCAGGTCCTTGCCGTACTTCTGCTGGTACGCGGCGGCGATGGTGTCCAGCTGTGCCTTGGACTTGCCGCCCAGCTCGGAGCGGATGGCGTCCTCGTCCGTGCCCATGCCGTCCATGGCCAGGAACAGCCGCTCCGCGGAGGCCTCCGCCTGCCCCTTCGCGTCGTCCGCGGCGGGCGGGTTGAGCATGCGCAGCGTGACGTCCCGGTCGCCGCCGTCCCACTTCTGAATCTGGGAGTCCAGCGACTGGCCCGTCTGCTTCTGGTACTCGGCCTTGATGGCGTTGATCTGATCCGGCGTCTTCCCCTGGAGGATGTCGCGCACGCCGCTCTCGTCCGCGCCGAAGAAGCCGCCCAGGGCCTCGCGCAGCCGGGCCGCGTCCGCCTGGGCCGGGTTGTCCTGCATCAGGCCGACGGCGCGGTCGTACTCCTCGGTGGACAGCTCGTCCTTGAGCTTCGCCTTCAGGCCCTCATCCTGGGAGAGGATGGCGCGCTGCTCCGGCGTGGCCCGCTCCAGGCGCTCGAAGATGCGGCCCTCGTCGGTGCCCCAGCCGGCCATGTCCTCTTCCAGGCCGGCCTTGAGCGCCTGGGTCTCCAGCGCGGTGGCCTCCGCGGGCGTGGTGGCCTGGCCCGCGTTGAGCATGCTCCGGGCGCGCTCCAGCTGCGCGCCGTCCATCTCCCGGCCCATGCGGGCCAGCAGGACGTCCTCGGGCTTCTGGCCCGCCGGGGTGCCGCCGTTCATGTCCGCGTACTGCTGCGCGATGGCGTGGCGCTCCGCGGGGGAGCGCTTCTCCAGGAGCTTCAGCATGTCCTCGTTGGAGCCGAAGAGGCCGTCCATCTCGGACTGGAGGTTGACCGCGTCGCTCTTCGCGCCGTTGCCCTGGAGCAGACCCTCCGCGCGCTGCAGGTCGGAGCCACCCAGCTCGTCCCGGATCTTCTCATCCAGGTTCTTGCCGTAGTGGTCCTGGTAGCTCTGGCGGATCATCGCGACCTGCTCGGGCGTCTTGCCCTCGAGCGTCTGGAAGATCTTGTCCTCGTCGGTGCCCCACCCGGTGAGTCCGCCGTCCATGGCCTCGCGCAGGGCGCTGGCGTCCTTGTCCGCCTGGGCCTGCGTGTACGCAGGGGCGGCCGGAGCGGGAGCGGGAGCCGGGGCCCGCGGGGCGGGCG
>NZ_RAWQ01000143.1:0-28147 GCF_003668965.1 Corallococcus sp. AB030 | reverse complement strand
ACCCCAACCCGCCCCCGCCTCCCAGCGACGGGTGTGGGCGGATTCCCTCTTCTCGACAAGCCGGCAGGCATGGTTATGGGAAGAGCATTGGCGCGTTCCGTCAGCGCCCGGAGGCCTTCATGTCCGCAGAGACCCACCCCCAGCGGGAAACCCATTCATTCCAGGCGGAGATCCAGCAGCTGCTGAGCCTGGTCATCAACTCGCTCTACAGCCACCAGGAGATCTTCCTGCGCGAGCTGGTGTCCAACGCGTCCGACGCGCTGGACAAGCTGCGCTTCCGCTCCATCACGGAGCCGGAGCTGCTCAAGGACGAGCCCGCGCTGGAGCTGAGAATCGTCCCCAACGCCGACCAGGGCACCCTCACCATCGAGGACACCGGCGTCGGCATGACGCACGACGAGCTGGTGAAGAACCTGGGCACCATCGCGCACTCCGGTTCGCGCGAGTTCCTCCAGGCGCTGGCGCAGAAGGGAAAGAATGACGTGCAGCTCATCGGCCAGTTCGGCGTGGGCTTCTACAGCGCGTATCTCGTCGCGGACCGCGTGGAGGTGGTGAGCCGCGCCGCCGGTGAGACGTCCGCGTGGAAGTGGGCGTCGGAGGCGCACGGCACGTTCACGGTGGAGCCGGCGGAGAAGGCCACGCGCGGCACCGCCATCACGCTGCACCTGAAGGCGGACCAGAAGGAGTTCCTGGACGAGTGGAAGCTGAAGCAGCTCATCACCCAGTACTCGGACTACGTGGGCCACCCCATCAAGCTCCAGGTGACGAAGCAGGTGGGCAGCGGGGACACGCAGGCCACGGAGCAGGCGCTGGAGGTGGTGAACAAGGCCAGCGCCCTCTGGCAGCGTCCGAAGAGCGAAATCACGGACGAGCAGTACCAGGAGTTCTACAAGCACCTGACGCACGACTTCGACAAGCCGCTGGCGTGGACGCACTTCAAGGCGGACGGCACGCAGCAGTTCACGGGTCTGCTCTTCGTGCCCAAGCACCCGCCGTTCGACTTGAACTCGCAGCAGCAGCGCGGCGTGCGGCTGTTCGTGAAGCGCGTGTTCATCATGGACCGCTGCGAGGACCTGGTGCCGCAGTGGCTGCGCTTCGTGCGCGGCGTCATCGACTCGGACGACCTGCCGCTCAACGTGTCGCGTGAGATGTTGCAGGACTCGGCGGTGGTGCGCGCCATCCGCAAGCACGTGGTGAAGAAGTCGCTGGACCTCCTGGAGAAGCTGGCCAAGGACAAGCCGGACGACTACCGCACGTTCTGGGAGTCCTTCGGCACGGTGGTGAAGGAAGGCCTGACGCTGGAGACGGAGTACCGCGAGAAGCTGGGCGCGCTGGTGCGCTACGAGTCCTCGCGTGAGGAGGGCCTCACGTCGCTGGCGGACTACGTGGGCCGCATGAAGGAGGGCCAGGAGGCCATCTATTACGTCTACGGCGAGAGCCGGAAGGCGGTGGCGGACAGCCCGCACCTGGAGGCGCTGAAGCAGCGCGGCTACGAGGTGCTCTTCATGACGGACCCGGTGGACGAGTGGGCCGCGCAGGGCCTGCGCGAGTTCCAGGGCAAGCCGCTGGTCTCCGCGCTCAACGCGGACCTGAAGCTCCAGTCCACGGACGAGGAGAAGAAGGCGAAGGAGCAGCAGTCGGAAGGGCTCAAGGGCCTGACGGACAAGATGAAGGACGTGCTGAAGGAGGACGTGCGCGAGGTGCGCGTGTCGGACCGCCTCACGGACTCGCCGGTGTGCCTGGTGGTGTCGGAGGGCGGCACGCCGGCCTACCTGGAGCGCCTGCTCAAGGAGCGCGGCAAGGGAATGCCGCGCATCAAGCGCATCCTGGAGGTCAACCCCAAGCACCCGGTCATCGAGCACCTGCGCGGACTCCTCGCGAACGACCCGGCCGCGCCGCAGGTGGGCGAGTGGATTGAGCTGCTCCACGACCAGGCGCTGCTCACGGAGGGCAGCCCTCTGAGCGACCCGAACCGGTTCGCCCGGCGCATGACGGCGCTGCTCACGCAGGTGGCCGCCCGGAGCTGATGTTCCCGTGCGTGAGCGGGTCGCGAGGCCCGCCACGCACAGCTCATCCCCTGTTCGCCAGCTCCGCCTTCTTCAGGTCCACGAGCAGCGCCTCACCGGTCCACTGGCGGCGCTGCCCCTCTTCCGCCTCGCGGATGAGCTCCACGAGCCGTGAGTTCACCGGCGCGGAGACGCCGTGTTGGTGGGCCAGCCGGACCACCTCGCCGTTGAGGTAGTCCACTTCCGTCTTGCGGCCCGCGTGCAGGTCGTCCCACATGGACGAGCGCGCCTTCGGGTCGATGGCCAGCATCTTCTTCGCCAGCACCGAGAACACCGCGTCCGGCGCCCCCAGCAGCACCGGAATCCATCCCGGCGGCAGCGGCGTCAGCTTCGCGGGCTTCACCCCGGCGCGCCCCAGCACCGCCAGCGCCTCGCCCTGCGCAAGCGCCAGGCACCGCCGCCATGCGCGCTGTGACAGCTCCTCCTTCAACGGGAGGTTCGCCAGCGCGTTGAGCGCGTTGTTGAGGTTGAGCAACAGCTTCGCCCACTGGACCGCGACGATGTCCGAGTGCTGCTTCAACGCCAGCCCCGCGCGGGTGAATGCATCCACGAACGGCGCGAGCGCCGCGTGCCGCTCCACCTCCAGCGTGCCTTCCGACCCCGCGTGGAAATGGCCCTGCCCTTGCGCCGCGACGTTGAAGGGCACCATCCCCGTGAGCACCGTACGGCCGGGCAGCAGACCGCGCACCACCGCCGCGTTGTGCAGTCCGTTCTGGAAGCTGATGACAATGGCCCCGGGCTTGAGCCTCGGCGCGAGCGTCTGCCCTGCCTCCTCCGTCGCCGCGGACTTCACCGTGACGAGCACCAGGTCCGCCGTGGACAGCGCCTCCGGCCCCGTGTCGATGCGCACGTCCGCCGCGGGCACCTTCAGGTCCGCGCCCTGCCAGTCCGTCAGGTGCAGGCCGTGCGTACGCACCTCCGCCACCACCCGCTCGCGGCCAATGAAGCGCACCGTCGCGCCCGTCGCGGCGAGCCGCCCACCCACGTAACAGCCGATGCTGCCCGCGCCGAAGACGACCACCTCAGGAGTCGAAGCCATGGGCGCGCATTGTGGCACGCGCGCTCACGTCGCGGGCCACACCACGACGATGAGCACGTCCCACAAGGCATGGCTCACCCAGGACGCGGCAGGCGTCCGGCGCCACTCGGCCAGCGCGCCCCAGGCGAGCGACGTGGGAAGCGCGGCCAGGGCCAGCAGCGGCTCACCGAAGCCCAGCAGCACGATGCTCGACAGCACCGCCGACCCGGCGACCGCGCCCCACCGGCCCAGCCGGGGACGCAGCGCGCCCTGCACCCACCCTCGCCAGAACAGCTCCTCCGCCGGAACGAGCAGCAACACCAGGGCCAGCGCCGTCCCCAGCGAACCCGTGCCGAACGTCGCGTAGACGGATTGCAGCGGCGCGCAGAGCGCGTCGGTGAAGCCGCCGCAGAACGCCCACAGGAAGGCCCTCGCACCCGCGAACAGCACCACCGCCTGGGCGACACCCCACGCGGTATCCAGGAGCGACAGGGAGGGAGGCGGCCTTCGCCAGGGGCCCATCGCCCGCCACGTCACCGCGAGCCAGACGGCGCAGAAGACGGAAGCGACGGCGAAGAAGCGCGGCGGATGCACGTGCACCAGCGCCGTCCAGGCCAGCACGCCGCCAGCGGCCGCGACCCGCCAGAGTGGCAGGGCCGCGTCACCGGCTGACGGCGGTCCAACGTGAGAAGCAGTCATCGCGCGCGGCAGCGTACCCCGGCGCGATGGACACCGGCGGGCACGTTCACGCGTGCACCGCCGGCGCCGGTACGAACCTTCACGACACTACGGGAGGCACGCGCCGCTGCCCGCGCCGTCGCTCACGCACCGGTAGCCCGTGCGGCACGACCCCTGGGTGTTGCCGCTCGACGGCGTGCAGGTCACGAAGCAGTAGGCGGTGGCGCCCCGGTCGTTGCTGTAGCAGTCCGAACCCGACGGACAGCCGGCCGTCATGCAACTCTGGGTGCAGTAGCCGCCCGGGAAGCTGGCGCCGGTGAGGCACTGGCCCCCCGTGCCACACGTGCTGTTGGTGGTGCAGGCCCCACCGATGGTCGTCGTGGGCGTGTGGTCGTCGTCCGACTGGTAGGGCACCAGCGTGAAGCTGATGTCGCTGGTCGTCTTGCCCTTGGTGACCGTCACGGTCTCCACCTGGGTGGTGTCGCGCCAGAAGCCCACGCGATCGCCGTCCTCGAAGTAGTCCCCTTCGCCGGTGTCGTCGATGGACGCCAGCACCAGGTAGTCGCGCGGGGTCACCTTCAGGCTGTAGTTGTACCCACCGGCCGCGCGCACCACGGAGATGCCGTCGTCGTCGACCTGCACCTCGCCCGCCGCGTCCAGGTACGCGAACCCGATGACGGCGTCCTTCTCATCCGAGGCGCCCACGCGGAACTTCACCAGCACCTGCGCGTTGCCCGCGCTCGACGCGCCGGTCAGGTCGATCTGCGCCACGTAGCTGCCCGGCGCCAGCGAGCCCGGGGTGACGGTCACGTTCAGCGCCGTGGACTTGTACGCGGGGACCGACAGCGAGGTGCTGGAGACGGACACCGCGGAGGCGTTGGCGCCGGAGACGGCCACGCTCACCTGCAGCGTGCCACCGCCGTTGTTGCGCACCGTCAGCGCCTGCGACGACGCACCGGTGAAGGACAGCTGCGTGGTGGTGATGGCGAGCTTCGGGGGCAGCGTCGGGTCACCGCCGCCCTTGGCGCGCAGCACCGCGGCGTACGCGTCCACCAGGCCCGCGCCGCAGCCCTCGGAGCACTGGCTCGTCTTGTCCGCGGTGTCCTTCAGGATGGCCTCCACGTCCGCCGCCGTGAGCTTGGAGTCCTGCGCCAGCATCAGCGCCACGATGCCCGCCACGTGCGGGGTGGCCATGCTGGTGCCCTGGTACCACTCGTAGGAAGGCTGGTTGGTGCTGTTGGGCAGCGTGGACAGCACGCCGTCCGGGAAGCCGTCGCCGTTGCGGTCCTCGCTCGTCTGGCCACCAGCGGCCATCACGTCCACCTGCGTGCCGAAGTTGGAGTAGCTGGCGCGCTTGCCGTTGAAGCGCACCGCGCCCACGCAGATGACGTTCTGCTGGTTGCAGGGGAAGCTGCCGTTGGTGTTGACGTTCTCGTTGCCCGCGGCCACCACCAGGATGGCCCCGCGCGCGTTGGCCGCGTTGATGGCGGTCTGCATCTCCGTCGACGCAGGACCGTCGCCGCCCAGGCTCATGTTGATGACCCGCGCGGGCGTGGTGTTCAGCCGCACGCCGGTGACGGGGCCGCCGCTGGCCCAGGTGACGCCGGCGATGATGTCCGCCAGCGAGCCGCCCTGCGTGCCCAGCACGCGCACCGGCAGGATGTTGCGGCCGGACCAGGTGACGCCCGCCACGCCCAAGCCGTTGTCGGACGACGCGCCAATGGTCCCCGCCACGTGCGTGCCGTGGAACGATGAGCCGCCGTTGGGCAGGTCCTTGCCGTTGTCCGTCGGGTCCGTGTCCACGCCGTCGCCGTCGCCCGCGTTGGTGAGGCTGGAGATGAGGTCCATGCCCGGCAGCACGCGCGAGTTCAGGTCCGGATGCGACGTGATGCCGGTGTCCACCACCGCCACGACGATGGACGCGCTGCCCGTGCCCAGGTCCCAGGCCGCCGGCAGGTTCATGTTCTTGTAGTGCCACTGCCGCGAGTAGAGCGGATCATTCGGCACGGCCTGCGCCCGCACGCGGACGTTGCTCTCCGCGTTCTGCACGCCCTGCACGGCCAGCACCTGGGACAGCACGCGCACGTGCTCCGCCTGGGTGAGCGCGCGCACGGTGGGCGCGCCACCGGACATCGCCTGGGGCTGGCTCACCTCGTAGCGCAGCAGGTGCTGCGTATCGCTCAGGAAGGCCTGGTGCACGACGTGGTAGCCCGCGACGCGCGCCTGCGCGACGGCCTCCTCCGCGGACAGGCCCGGCGTGTCGAAGCGGATGATGATCTCTCCCGGCAGCAGCGACGCCTCGTGCGTCAGCTGCTTGGACGGGATGCCCGTGCGCCACACGCCTTGCGCGGCAAGGGCCTTGGAGACCTTCTGGGACAGGTTCTTCGCACCCGGCAGGGAGAAGAACGCATCCAGCGACGAGCTGGCGTTCGCGGCGGCGGAGCCAGCCTGGAACGGCTGCAGGGAGCCCGAGACGGTCCCCTTCGCCGCATCAGTGTCGTCATCATCGTCTTTGTTGTCGCCGGGACAGGCCGCGAGACCGAGCAATCCCAGGAGGGCAAGGCGGCGGAGCATGAACGGAATCCTTGGAAGAACGTGTGAGAGCGTCCGACCCTAGGTCCGCTGCGGGCAATGCGTCCAGCTGTCCGGGGCCTGGCTGGCTGGTCTCCCTTCCTTCGCGGTTTTGCCCTCACGCAAGGTGTTGTCTGGAAGGCAACGCGCAGCTTCGCAGGCAACAACGGAGGACTATCTCCCCAGGTCCTGCAACACCGCCTCCGCCGCGCGGCGCCCCGACGCGAGCGCTCCGTCGATGGACGCGTTCTCGCGGTGGTCTCCGCACACGTAGAGCCCCGCGGCCAGCCGCACGGGCCGGTGCGGCTCCACCAGCGCGGACGGAGGCTGCGCGGGCAGTGCCTCCGCGAGCG
Source organism: Corallococcus sp. AB030 (assembly GCF_003668965.1). NCBI lineage: Bacteria > Pseudomonadati > Myxococcota > Myxococcia > Myxococcales > Myxococcaceae > Corallococcus > Corallococcus sp. AB030. The sequence continues at coordinate 21,461 of NZ_RAWQ01000143.1, read as the reverse complement.
TGTACGTGCGCAGATGCCGCCACGCGGACACCGCCGCGCCGAACCACTCCGTGAGCTGCGCACGCACACGCGCCTCCAGTGAGTCCTCGCCGCCCGGGTCGTCCACCACCGACACGGACACCAGCGCCTGGCCTGGGGGTGCGTACGCGGCGGAGACCTCGCTCATCACCGCCACGTTGTTCACCGGTCCGCGCCCCTCACCATTGAGCACGAGCCACGGCCCCTCCACCGGCGGCTCCGGCGCCGCGAAGTACAGACACGTCACGCGGTTCATCCGGGGCGCGGGCATGCCCACGAGCAGCGACGCCGCGCTGCCTGGGTCCGTCGCCACCACCACGGCGTCCGCGTGCAGCAGCTCACTGCCCGGCAGGCGCACGCGGTGCCCCCAGACCTCCTCCACGCGCACGCGCATCCGCAGCGCGCCTGAGGGCAGCTTCGCCGCCAGCTGTTCGGGGATGGCGCCCATCCCTTGCGCGGGCACGGACGCGTAGCCCGTGGAGAACATCCGGAACACGAACTCCAGCATCCGGCTGGACGTCGTCAGCCCTCGCTCCAGGAAGATGCCGCCGAGGAAGGGCGTGAAGAACGCTTCGAGCATCTCCTCGGAGAAGCCCAGGTCCAGCAGGAAGCGCCGCGACTCCTGCTGGGGCCGCTGCCACAAGTCGCCCAATTCGCCAGACGTCGCGTGCTGCCGCAGCTCCAACACGCGCAGCTTGTCCGACAGACCTCCTGGTGCGTCGAACAGATGCGACACCGCCGTGACGGGATGCCGCAACGGGTCCGCAAGCGTGTGCAGCCGCCCACCCCGCCACACCTTCGCGCCGGGGATGAAGCGTTGGAGCGAGAGGGCCTTCAGGTCCAGCACCCGCTGACCTTCCGGGTAGGCGGTGAGGTACACCTGGAAGCCCCGGTCCAGCAGGAACCCTTCGTGCGAGTCGGTGCGCACTCTTCCGCCCGGTGAGTCCCCTGCTTCCAGCACGTGCGCGTCCACGCGGGCCTCGAGCAGCGCCGTCGCACACGCCAGGCCCGCGAGCCCCCCACCCACCACGATGACCCCGGGCCGCTTCGCCATGGTCCGCCTTCCGTACGAGCGTTCGGACCCTGGCTTGATAACGCCAGGACGTGCAAGCAAGACTCTGGTTCGGTTGCGGGCATCCGACAGTTACGGCAAAGGTTGCCGTGTGCACGGTGCTCCAGGCACACCCACGCAGGCATCCGCCCGCGTGCCCTTTGGAGAGAAAGAGCAGGAGTTCCCCATGCTGATCGTGATGCGCCCAGACGCGACGGACCAGGACATCGAGCGAGTGAACGATGAGATCCGCCGCCGTGGCTGGCATCCGCACGCGATCGCAGGGGGCTCTCGCACCGCCATCGGCATCACCGGCAACCCGGGCGCGGTGGAGCCGGAGCCCTTCCGCGTGCTGCCCGGCGTCGCGGACGCGGTCGCCATCTCCCAGCCGTTCAAGCTGGTCAGCCGCGAGGTGAAGCCGGAGGACAGCCTGGTGCGCGTGGGCGACCTCACGCTCGGCGGCGCGGCCATCCACGTCATCGCGGGTCCCTGCTCCGTGGAGTCGCGCGAGCAGATCATCTCCACCGCGCAGGCGGTGAAGCAGGCGGGCGCCACCATGCTGCGCGGCGGCGCGTTCAAGCCGCGCACCAGCCCCTATGAGTTCCAGGGCCTCAAGGGTGACGGCCTGGCGCTGCTCGCGGAGGCTCGCAAGGAGACGGGCCTGCTGGTGACGACGGAGGTGAAGGACACGGCGACGCTGGACTCCGTCGCGCAGCACACCGACATCCTCCAGGTGGGCGCGCGCAACATGCAGAACTTCAGCCTGCTGGAGGCGGTGGGCGAGACGCGCAAGCCCGTGCTGCTCAAGCGCGGCATCAGCGCCACCATCAAGGAGCTCTTGATGGCGGCCGAGTACATCGTCGCGCGAGGAAACACCCAGGTCATCCTCTGCGAGCGGGGCATCCGCACGTTCGAGAACATGACGCGCAACACGTTGGATTTGAACGCGGTGCCCATGCTCAAGGCGCTCACGCACCTGCCGGTGTTCGTGGACCCGTCGCACGGCATCGGCGTGCGCAAGGCCGTCCCCGCGATGATGCGGGCCGCGGTCGCCGCGGGCGCGGACGGCCTCATCGTGGAGGTGCATCCGGATCCGCCGCGCGCCAGGTCGGACGGCTTCCAGTCGCTGGACTTCTCCGAGTTCGAGAAGGCCATGGGTGAAGTGCGGGCCATCGCCCAGGCGATGGGACGCGAAATGGTCAGGCTGGGATAGGCCATGACACTCAAGGAAGCGCTGGGCAAGGTAGTGGGCCGGCGCGACCTCTCCCGCGAGGAGATGGCCTCCGTGATGGGCCAGATGCTCGCGGGCGAGGCATCCGCCGCGCAGGTCGGTGCGCTGGCGGCCGCGCTGCGCATGAAGGGAGAGACCGAGGACGAAATCCTCGGCGCGGCGGAGGCCATGCGCGCCTGCGCGGCGAAGATTGCTCCCCTGGCGGAGGTGGTGCTCGACACCTGCGGTACGGGGGGTGACGGAGCGCACACCTTCAACATCTCCACCGCGGTGGCCTTCGTGGCCGCCGGGGCGGGGGTGACGGTGGCCAAGCACGGCAACCGCGCGGTCTCCAGTCGCTGCGGCAGCGCGGACGTGCTGGCGGCGCTGGGCGTGTCCATGGAGCGGGCGCACGCGCAGGTGGCGCGAGACATCGACGAGCACGGGGTGGGCTTCCTCTTCGCGCCCTCGCACCACAGTGCGCTGAGGCACGTGGCGCAGGCGCGCAGGGACCTGGGCTTCCACAGCGTGTTCAACCTGCTGGGGCCGCTGACGAACCCCGCGGGCGCGCGCTACCAACTGCTGGGCACGTTCGACCGGCAGCGCGTGGAGCAGACCGCGCGCGTGCTGGGGCGCCTGGGCAGCCGGCGCGCCTGGGTGGTGCACGGACACGACGGGCTGGATGAGATTTCGCCGTGCGCGCCCACGGAGGTCGCGGAGCTGTGCGCGGACGGCACCGTGCGCCGCTTCACCGTGACGCCGGAGGACGCGGGCCTGACGACGGTGCCGCGAGAGTCCATCGCGGGAGGCGACGCGGACGAGAACGCGAAGCGCCTGCGCGGGTTGCTCGCGGGAGAGCGTGACGGAGTGCGTACGGCGGTGCTGCTCAACGCGGCCGCCGCGCTGCTCATCGTGGGGCTCGTGGACACCCTGAAGGAAGGTGTGAAGCGGGCCGAGCACGCCATCGACTCCGGGGCCGCCGAACGCAAGCTCGCGGCGCTCATCCAGAGGGTCGCGGCATGACGGCGCGCACTTCCAAACCGAAACTGGCTGCGCGCCTCCGCACGCGAGGCATCCCGTCATGACGACCTCCACTTCGGCAGCGAAGCCCGTTGAAGCACCGGGCACGCTGGACGTCATCATGGCGCGCAAGCGCCGGGAGCTGGGCACCCGCCCGCTGCCCACGCACGGCGCGCATCCCCCGACGCGGGACTTCGCGCAGGCGCTGGTGCGGCGCACGCTCGGACATCCGGTCAACGTCATCGCGGAGGTGAAGCGCAAGAGCCCTTCGGGCGGCGACTTCCCCCACGCGGACGTGGTCGCGGTGGCCCGTTCCTACGAAGCCGCGGGTGCCTGCGCCATCAGCGTGCTCACGGACGGGCCGGACTTCGGCGGCAGCCTGGAGGACCTGGTCGCGGTCCGGGCCGCCGTCTCCATCCCCGTGCTGCGCAAGGACTTCCTCGTCGCCGCCAGCGAGGTGGAGGAGAGCGCGGCCTGGGGCGCGGACGCGGTGCTGCTCATCGCGGATGCGCTCGGGGATTCGGAGCTCCGGGAGATGATCGCCGCGGCGAAGCAGGTGCGCGTGGCCGCGCTCGTGGAAGCCCACACGGAGGCGCACGCCGAACGCGCACTCGCCGCGGGCGCGAGCATCATCGGCCTCAACAACCGCAACCTCGCCACGCTGAAGACGGACACCGGCACCGCGCTCCGGGTGATGCCCGCGCTGCGCTCCCGGTCCACCGCGCTGGTGGCGGAGAGCGGCCTCAAGCACCTGGCGGACCTCACCGCCGCGCGCGACGCGGGCGCCAACGCCGTGCTCGTGGGCGAATCCCTCCTGCGCGACGCGGACCCCGGCCGTGCCCTGCGACGGCTGCTTGGGCTGGAAGGCGACGGGACATGAGGGTCCTGGTGAAGGTCTGCGGCGTGACGCGCGTCGCGGACGCGAAAGGCGTGTGGGCCGCGGGCGCGGACGCGATGGGACTCAACTTCCATCCGGGTTCCCCCCGCTTCGTGGACCTGGCCACGGCGGCGGAGCTCGCACGCACGCGGCCTCCGTTGGCCGCGATGGTGGGCGTGTTCGTCAACGCGAAGCCGGAGGACATCCGGGTGCGCGTGCGCGAATGCGGCCTCACCACCGTGCAGCTCCACGGCGACGAGTCCCCCGAGGACTGCTCCGGCTACGGCGTGCCCGTCATCAAGGCGCTGCGCGTGCGCGGGCCGGACGACGTGGAGAAGGCCAGAAGCTACGTGGGCGTGGGTGATGTCGCGGGGCTGCTCCTGGACGGCGCGGCCCCGGGCTACGGCGGTGGCGGCGTCACCTTCGACTGGGCGCTGGTGAAGCAGCTGTCGGACTGCGGCCTGCCGGTGCTGGTGGCGGGCGGCCTCAAGCCTTCCAACGTGGCCGAGGCCGTGAAGGCCACCCGGCCCTACGGTGTGGACGTGGCCAGCGGAGTGGAGTCCTCCCCTGGCATCAAGGACCTGGACGCGGTGCGCGCCTTCGTGCGCACGGTCCAGTCCCTCAACCTCTGAGGAGTCGTGCCATGACGACGGACACTGCCGTGGGCCGCTTCGGCCGTTACGGCGGACGCTATGTGCCGGAGACCCTGGTCCCGGCGCTGCTGGAGCTGGAAGAGGCCTACGCGAAGGCGCAGCAGGACGCGTCCTTCGGCGAGGAAGTGAGCCGTGTGCTGCGCGAATACGTGGGCCGTCCCACCACGCTGACGCCAGCGCACCGCCTCACGGAGTCGTGGGGTGGCGCGCAGGTGTGGCTCAAGCGCGAGGACCTGGCGCACACGGGCGCGCACAAAATCAACAACACCGTGGGCCAGGTGCTGCTCGCCCGGCGCATGGGCAAGAAGCGCATCATCGCGGAGACGGGCGCGGGCCAGCACGGCGTGGCCACCGCCACCGCGTGCGCGCTCTTCGGACTGCCCTGCGAGGTGTTCATGGGCGCGCTGGACGTGGAGCGCCAGGCGCTCAACGTCTTCCGCATGCGCGCGCTGGGCGCGGTGGTTCGGCCGGTGGAGTCGGGCTCGCGCACGCTCAAGGACGCGATGAACGAAGCCATGCGCGTCTGGGTGTCGCAGGTGCAGGACACCTACTACGTCATCGGCAGCGCGGCGGGCCCGCACCCCTACCCCACCATCGTGCGCGACTTCCAAGCCGTCATCGGCCGCGAGATTCGCGCCCAGACGCTGGCCACGATGGGCCGGCTGCCGGACGCTATCATCGCGTGCGTGGGCGGCGGCTCGAACGCCATCGGCGCGCTGCACCCCTTCATCCCGGACACGGCGGTGCGGCTCGTCGGCGTGGAGGCGGGAGGCCACGGCCTGGACTCCGGCCAGCACGGCGCGTCGCTGACGCTGGGCACGGAGGGCGTGCTGCACGGCTCGCGCTCGCTGGTGCTCCAGGACGAGAACGGCCAGATTCAGGAGGCGCACAGCATCTCCGCCGGTCTGGACTACCCGGGCGTGGGGCCGGAGCTGGCGCACCTGGCGAAGACGGGACGCATGGAGGTGCGCACCGCGACGGACGACGAGGCGCTCACCGCCTTCTACGAGGTCGCGCGCTCGGAGGGCATCCTCCCCGCGCTGGAGACGTCGCACGCGTTCGCGGCGGCGCGCTCGCTGGCCCGCGACATGGGCAAGGGCAAGCACCTGGTCATCAACTGCTCGGGCCGGGGTGACAAGGACGTGGCGACCATCTCGGCGCGCGGAGTGCCGCCTGCGACGGGGGTGAAGTCATGAGCACGGAGCTGGGCAAGGCGTTCGCGAAGGCAAAGGCCCGCGGAGAAGGCGCGCTGGTGGCGTACGCGATGGCGGGCGACCCGGACCTGCCGAAGTCCGTGGACGTGTTCGCCGCCATGGTGGAGGGCGGCGCGGACGTGCTGGAGATTGGCGTGGCGTTCAGCGACCCCATCGCGGACGGCCCCGTCATCCAGGCCGCGTCGGAGCGGGCGCTGAAGGCCGGAGCCACCCTGCGCCGCGTGCTGGACGAAGTGGTGCCGGAGGTGCGCCGCCGCTGCCCGGAGACGCCGCTGGTCATCATGACCTACGTCAACGTGGTGATGGCCATGGGCGAGGAGCGCTACGCGAAGCTCGCGCGCGAGCGGGGCATCGTGGGCACCATCCTCCCGGACCTGCCACCCGAGGAGAGCGCGAGCATCCGCGCCGCGTTCGACAAGGAGGGCGTGGACCTGGTGCCGCTGTGCGCGCCCACGACGCCGCCCGCGCGCGCGGAGGCCATCGCGAAGGACGCGCGAGGCTTCGTCTATTGCGTGTCCGTGGCGGGCGTCACCGGCATGCGCGCGGAGCTGCCGCCGGACCTGTCCCAGCGGCTGGACCTGGTGAAGCGCGCCGCGTCCGTGCCGGTGGTGGCGGGCTTCGGCATCTCCAACGCGGAAACGGCCCGGCCGCTGGTGGCCCACGCGGACGGCGTCGTCGTGGGCAGCGCGCTGGTGAAGGCCGCCCACTCGGACGGTCCGGCCGCGGCGAAGCAGCTCTGCGCGGACATCAAGCGCGGCCTGAAGCGCTAAGGTCCGCTCCACGCGCCGGCACGTCGCCGGCGCCAGGAGACCGGACATGCACACCCCGCCCATCCTGGGGCCCACCCTCGAAACGCCGCGCCTCATCCTGCGTCCTCCCACGCTCCAGGACCTGGAGGGCTTCGTGGCGATGATGGCGGACGAGGAGTCCGCCCGGTACATCGGCGGCCTCCAGCCCCGCTCCAACGTGTGGCGCGCCGTCTGCGCCATGGCCGGCTCCTGGGTGCTCCAGGGCTTCGCCATGTTCTCCGTGTTCGAGAAGTCCACCGGCAAGTGGGTGGGCCGGCTCGGGCCCTGGCAACCCGCGGAGTGGCCGGGCCCGGAGGTCGGCTGGGGCCTGTCTCGCGACGCGTGGGGCAAGGGCTACGCGACGGAGGGCGCGGCGGCCACCATCGACTGGGCCTTCGACCATCTCGGGTGGACGGAGGTCATCCACTCCATCTCCCCTCCGAACGAGCCGTCGAAGCAGGTGGCCCGCCGGCTGGGTTCACGCTTCCTGCGCATGGGCATGCTGCCCGCGCCCTACAACGACCACGAGGTGGAGATCTGGGGTCAGAGCCGTGAGGAGTGGCGGACACGCAAGCGGTAGCGCGTGCACTTTTCCCTCCCGTCCCGCCACGGGCTGACACAGATTGGCGCCATGAACACACGCGCCCCCCAGGTGGTCCTCGTCCGTCACGGTGAGACGGAGTGGAGCCGCAGCAGCCAGCACACCGGCCGCACGGACCTGCCGCTGTTGGAAGAGGGCCGCCAGATGGCGGAGCGGCTCCACGCGCCGCTGAGCAAGTGGCGCTTCGCCGCCGTGTGGACCAGCCCGCTGACGCGCGCGCAGGAGACGTGCGTGCTCGCGGGCTACGGCGACGTGGCCCAGAAGAAGAACGACCTGATGGAGTTCAACTACGGCGACTACGAGGGCCGCACCGGCGCGGACATCCGGACCACGCGCCCGGACTGGACGCTGTGGACGGACGGCGTGCCCAATGGCGAAACGCTGGAGGACGTGGGCACCCGAGCCGACCGCATCATCGCGGAGGCGCGCGCGCTCCAGGACGACGTCCTCCTCTTCTCGCACGGGCACATGCTGCGCATCCTCGCCTCGCGCTGGCTGGGCCTGCCCCCGGACGGAGGCAGGCTCTTCCACCTGGGCACTGCGTCCATCAGCGTGCTGGGCTCCGAGGCCGGCGGCAAACAGCCGGTCCTCGTGAGCTGGAACGACACCACGCACCTGAAGGACTGACGCCCGCTACAGCTTCCCCTCCAGGAAGTTGCGCACCAGCGACGGGCCTTCCGGCGTCAGCACGCTCTCTGGGTGGAACTGCAGGCCCACCACCGGCCGCGTGCGGTGACGCAGCGCCATCACCAGGCCATCCTGGCTCCACGCGGTGGCCTCCAACTCCGCGGGCATGGACTCCGCCGCCACCACCAGCGAGTGGTAGCGCGCCGCCTGGAAGCCCTGCCGCATGCCGGTGAAGACGCCGGTGCCGCCGTGCCGGATGTGCGCCGCCTTGCCGTGCACGGGCTCCGGTGCGCGCACCACCTGCCCGCCAAACGCAGCACCAATGGACTGGTGTCCCAGGCACACGCCCAGCACCGGCACTCGAGACTGGGAGATGGCCGCCACGCTCACCCCGGCCTCGTGCGGCGTGCACGGCCCCGGGGACACCACCAGGTGGGACGCGCCCGACGCCGCGATGCCCGCGACATCCAGCGCGTCGTTGCGCACGACCTTCACTTCCGCGCCCAGCGTGTAGAGCAACTGCACCAGGTTGAAGGTGAACGAGTCGTAGTTGTCGATGACGAGGATCACCGCCCACCTCCTTCGCGAGCCAGGCGCAGCGCGGCGGCCATGGCGCCCGCCTTCGCCTCCGTCTCGTCCGCTTCCTTCATGGGGTCCGAGTCCGCCACCAGCCCCGCCCCGGCGGTCCACATGGTGCGGTCGCCATCCACGAAGAAGGTGCGCAGCGCGATGGCCACATCCAGCGTGCCGCAGAAGGACAGGTAGCCCACCGCGCCGGCATAGGGCCCGCGCCGCATGGGCTCCAACTCGTCGATGATCTGCATCGCGCGGATCTTCGGTGCGCCTGAAACAGTGCCCGCGGGGAAGGTGCTCGCCAGCGCGTCCAGCGCGTCGAAGCGCGTGGTGTCCAGCTTGCCGCGCACCTGGGACACGATGTGCATCACGTGGCTGTAGCGCTCGATGATCATCAGGTCCTCGATGCGCACCGTGCCCGGCGCGGCCACCCGGCCCACGTCGTTGCGCCCCAGGTCCACCAGCATGATGTGCTCGGCGCGCTCCTTCTCGTCCGCGAGCAACTCCTTCTCCAGCGCCTGGTCCTCGGCCTCGGAGCCGCCCCGGCGGCGAGTGCCCGCGATGGGCCGCACCACCACATCCCCATCGCGCACCTGCACCAGCAACTCCGGTGACGCGCCCACCAGCGCGCGCGCCTCGCCCAGGTCCACCAGGAACAGGTACGGAGACGGATTCACGCGCCGCAGCGCCCGGTAGAGCGACAGCGGAGGGATGGCGCCCTTCGCCTCGAACCTGCGCGCGAGCACCGCCTGGAAGCAGTCGCCCGCGCGCACGTACTCCTGCACCTTCTCCACCGCCCGGGCGTAGCCCTCGCGGTCCCAGCACGCGACGGGGGCCGGCGCGTTCTTCTGCGCGGGGACTGCGGCGTAGGCCTCCTGCGGCAGCGGCCGGCGCAGCTTCTCCGCCATTGCCTCCGCGCGTCCTTCCGCGTCCTTCAGCGCCGCCGCGACACTGCCGTGCAGCGCGGGCCGAGCGATGGTGATGGCCTTGAGCGTCTGGGTGCGCGTGTCGTGGGTGACGAAGTCCTCCGCGATGAGCCACTCGGAGTCCGGGAAGCCCGTGTCGCGCGGATGGCGGTCCGGCACGCTCGGCTCGAACCACGACGTGGCGTTGTAGCCCAGGTAGCCCACGAGCCCGCCCAGGAAGGGCGCCTCGCCCGGCAGCGTCGCCACGGACAGCTCGCGCCACAGCGTGCGCAGCACGTCCAGCGGCCGGCCCTCGCGACGCTCCTCATGCGAGCCACGCCACAACGTGAGCCCGTCGCGGTCCAGCCGCACGCGGCCCGCCGGGTTCACGCCCACGTGGCTGTAGCGCCCGAAGCGCTCGCCGCCGTAGCACGACTCGAGGATGAAGCCGCGGCTTCCACCGCCCAGCTTCAGGTATGCCGACAGCGGTGTATCCAGGTCCGCCGGCAACTCTACCGACACCGGCACCGCCTGGCCTGCTTCCGCGCGCTGCCGGTAGGCTGCCTTCCGCTCCTGCGCATCCATGGTCGATTGCCCTGACCCCCTCTTCCTTCACCCGGAGGGGCTCCCGGGTGCCCGGCCTTCCGGGCCCTGCACCTACGGCTTCTTCACCTTCGTGAACACGCCGTCATTCCACTGATAGACCTCGCGCGCCGTAACCGTCCACGCCTTGCCTTCTTCCTCTTCCTCGACGGTCTTGCGCGTCACCACGGCCTGCTTCGCGGCCGCCTGGAAGGCCACCTTGAAGGTGCTGAAGTTCGGCGCGTCCGACAGCCCGGCCGCCTCCAGCGCGAGCTTCGCCTTGCCGAGCACGCCCTTCGCCTTCTTCCCGTCCGCCTGCGTGTAGCTCACGTACGTGGTGATGAAGTCCCCGCAGCGCTCCGGCGTGGACTCCATCTCCAGCAGCGCCACGCCCGCCTTCTTCGCGGGAACCAGGCGCATCTTCACCGGACCGCCATGGCCTTCACCGTAGGCCGTGGAGGCCACCTGCACGTCCACGCTGCTCACGCGCCGGGGCGGCTTCACGTTCGGCTCCAGCACGCGCACGCGAGCCTTGAACTCGTTGCTCATCACCACCGTGGCCACTTCCATCTCACCGTCCCCGTCCAGGTCGGCCTCGATGCGGAATGGAGTGAGCGTGTTGCCGAACACCCAGCCCGTGACGGGCGCGGCACCCGCGGGCGCCTTCGCGTCCACCACCGCCACCTGGTACCAGGTGTTGACGTACTCCCCGACCTTCGCGCGGGTCCCCGCCTTCACCACCTTCACGGGCGTGCCCAGCATCAACGTCTGGACCACGGCCGCGTCCGCCGCCGCGTTCGCGCGCAGGTTCCCCTCGTCCACGCCCAGGTAGACCGTCTGCCCCGCTTCGAAGGAGGTGAACTCGAAGCTCTCGGGGGCCGGCGCGGCGCCCTCCTCCGCCATCGCGGCGCGGTATTCGAGCACCGTCTCGGAGTCCGGTTCTTGCGTCAGGAAGAGGGACAAGAGAAGCGCGGACGGCGTCATCACAAAGGGTCCGAGGTTGGGGTTTCCGGGTTTATCCCCTGTCCACGCCCACCATCCAAGGGGCCCTCTGGTCCCTGGCTTCGTCGTTTGGAGCGCAAGCAGGGTCAGGACGGCCGCCCGCCCCCTTGTCAGCGGAGCGCGCGAGAGGGTCCGGCCGTGGGTGGCCCCTGCTCCAAGGCCTCGTTACCTCTAGAGGACCGTGGCCACCGCGACCCACCAGGAACGAACGCCGCTGGTTTCCGTGACGCCGCAGGGGCTGTACTGCCAGGCGGGGAACTTCCACATCGACCCATGGCGTCCGGTGGAGCGGGCGCTCGTCACGCACGCGCACGGCGACCACGCCCGAAGCGGGAGCAAACGCTACCTGGGGGCAGCTCCCGGCCGAGGCCTGTTGCAGCGCCGCCTGGGAGCGGACGCGGTCATCGACACGCTGGAGTACGGCGAGAAGCTGACCGTGGGCGACACCACCGTGAGCTTCCACCCCGCGGGCCACGTGCTGGGCAGCGCGCAGATCCGCGTCGAGCACCGGGGCGAGGTCTGGGCCATCTCCGGCGACTACAAGCGCACGCCGGACCCCACGTGCGCGCCCTTCGAAGTGGTGCGCTGCAACACCTTCATCACCGAGGCGACGTTCGGCCTGCCCATCTACCGTTGGGATGAGACGGGCCTCGTGGCCCAGGACATCCTGCGCTGGTGGGACGCGAACCGCGAGGCGGGCCGCTCCGCGGTGCTGTTCTGCTACGCGCTGGGCAAGGCACAGCGCCTGTTGGCGGAGCTGGGGAAGCTCACGGACCGGCCGGCCTACGTGCACGGCGCGGTGAACGGGCTCGTCACCGCGTACCGCGAGGCGGGCATCGCGATGCTGCCCACGCAGATGGTGTCGGAGACAGAGAAGGGCACGTCCTTCGCGGGCGCGCTGGTGCTGGCGCCGCCGAGCGCGGCCGGCTCCACGTGGATGCGCCGCTTCGGCGAAGCGGAGACGGGCTTCGCGTCGGGGTGGATGCGCGTGCGAGGCAACCGGCGCCGTCGAGGCTACGACCGGGGCTTCGTGCTCTCCGACCACGCGGACTGGCCGGACCTGCTGCGCACGGTGGCGGACACACAGGCGGAGAAGGTGCTCGTCACGCACGGCTACACCGACCCCTTGTCGCACTACCTGCGGGAGCGGGGCGTGGATGCCTCGCCGCTCGCCACGCCCTTCGAGGGCGAAGCGGAGGACTGACGCGTGCGCGCCCTGGCCGACCTCTACGACACGCTCGACCAGACGACCTCCACCAACGCGAAGGTGGAGGCGATGGCGCGCTACTTCCGGCGGACGCCACCGGAGGACGCGGCCTGGGGACTGTTCTTCCTCACGGGTCAGAAGCTCAAGCGTCTGCTCACGTCGACGCTGTTGGTGGGCTGGACGCAGGAGCTCACGGGCATCCCGGGCTGGCTCTTCGACGAGGTCTACGCGTCGGTGGGAGACCTGGCGGAGGTGATTGCCCTGCTGCTCGACGGAGCGAACCTCCCGCCCGAGCACGCCGAGGAGCTTCCCCTCTCACGTTGGTTGGAAGAGCGACTGCTGCCCCTGCGTGGCCTGGACGCGGCGGAGCAGCGCGAGCGAGTGGTGGGCTGGTGGAAGTCCATGCCCCGCCGCGAGCTGTTCCTCCTCAACAAGATGCTCACAGGCGAATTGCGCGTGGGCGTGTCCAACACGCTGGTGGTGCGAGCCATCGCGCAGGTCACCGGCCTGCCCCCGCCCAGCGTGGCGCACCGGCTGATGGGCACGTGGACGCCGACGAAGGCGTTCTTCGAACAGCTCGTGGCACCGGACGTATCGGACGGGCACGTGTCGCGCCCATATCCGTATTACCTCGCGTCGCCGCTGGAGCAGCCAGCGGAGTCCCTGGGCGAATTGAGCGACTGGCTCGTCGAATGGAAGTGGGACGGCATCCGGGGCCAACTCATCCGACGCCAGGGCGAGGTGTTTCTCTGGAGCCGGGGCGAGGAGCTGATCACCGAACGCTTCCCCGAAATCACCGAAGCCGCACGGGCCCTGCCCGAAGGCACGGTACTCGACGGCGAGGTGATGGCCTACGAGGACGGAGTCCCCCTGCCCTTCGCCCGGCTCCAGCGCCGCATTGGCAGACAGAAGCTCACGCCCAAGGTGCTGGCGGAGGCCCCCGCCGCGTTCGTCGTCTACGACCTGCTGGAGCAGGACGGAAAGGACTTGCGAGAACTGCCCCTGCGCGAGCGCCGCGCGAGGCTGGAGGCCCTGCTCAAGGACCACCCACGCTTCCCCATCTCCCCCACGGTGACAGCCGCTTCGTGGGAAGAACTGGCGGAGCTGCGAAAGGAGTCCCGCGCTCGCAACGTCGAAGGCCTGATGCTCAAGCGCCTGGACTCGGTGTACCAGACGGGGCGCAAGCGCGGCGATTGGTGGAAGTGGAAGATCGATCCGTACACCGTGGATGCGGTGCTGCTCTACGCGCATCCAGGTCACGGCCGGCGCTCGTCGCTCTACACGGACTACACCTTCGCGGTGTGGAACGGCGAGGACCTGCTCCCGGTGACGAAGGCCTACTCGGGCCTCACCGACGAGGAGATTGGCAAGCTGGACCGGTGGATCCGCGCCCACACGCGGGAGAAGTTCGGCCCGGTGCGCTCGGTGGATCCGGAGCAGGTGTTCGAGCTGCACTTCGAAGCCATCGCCCCGTCCCCGCGCCACAAGTCAGGCATCGCCCTGCGCTTCCCACGCATCGCCCGCTGGCGCGCGGACAAGACGGCCAGGGACGCGGACACGCTCGATTCGCTGAAGGGGCTGCTGCATGCAGCCCACTAGGCCCCGCCGCAATCGCATGCGCGGCAAGCACGCGCCGGAAAAGCAGGCTGAATCACCGAAGCCCACCAGAACCCGCGCGAAGCGTCCCGCGCCCCGAAGCCCATCCCCATACAAAGGCACGCCGCTGACTCAACTCCGCCAGTGGTTCGCATCCAAGGGCTGGACGCCCTACGCCTTCCAGGAAGAAGCGTGGGCCGCCTACGCACGAGGAGACAGCGGCCTCATCCACGTGCCCACCGGCGCGGGCAAGACATACGCCGCATACCTCGGCCCGCTGGCGGACGTGGCGGAGCGCAATCAGAAGGGCCTCCAAATCCTCTACCTCACGCCACTGCGAGCCATGTCGCGTGACGTGGAGCAGGCCCTGCGCGAACCGCTGATGGCATTGGACACGGACCTGGAGGTGGAGAGCCGCACGGGCGACACGTCCTCTTCCGTGCGCCAACGTCAGCGCGAGCGCCTACCTCAGGTCCTCATCACCACGCCGGAGTCCCTGTCGCTCCTTCTGACACAGGAGCAGGCCGCGGAGAACTTCGCCTCACTGCGCGCCGTCATCGTGGACGAGTGGCACGAACTGCTCGCATCCAAGCGAGGCACCCAGGTGGAGCTGGCCCTGGCCCGCCTGCGCCACTTCGCTCCGAGCCTGCGCATCTGGGCGCTGTCCGCCACGCTCACCAATCTGGAGGAGGCCGCGCGCACTGTCGTGGGCACGGACCGCAAGCCCACGCTGGTCAGCGCGGATCTGCAGCGCCCCGTGCACGTGGAGACGCTGCTGCCAGAGGAGGTGGACACCTTCCCGTGGGCCGGGCACCTGGGCTTCACCATGCTCCCACGCGTGGCGGACTGGTTGGACCCCACGCAGTCCACACTCCTCTTCACCAACACCCGCTCACAGGCGGAGCGCTGGTTCGAAGGCCTGCGCTTCCTGCGCCCCGAATGGGAACACCTGCTCGCGCTGCACCATGGTTCCATCGACCGCGAGGAGCGAGAGCGCGTGGAAGGAGGCATCAAGGACGGGAGCCTGCGCCTCGTCGTGTGCACGTCATCACTGGACCTGGGCGTGGACTTCGGCCCGGTGGAGCGGGTCATCCAGATAGGAAGTCCCAAGGGCATCGGCCGCACGCTCCAACGCGCGGGCCGCAGCGCGCACCGTCCCGGAGCCACGTGCCGCATCCTCTTCGTCCCCACGCACGCGCTCGAACTGGTGGAGATGGCCGCCGCCCGAGACGCCATCGCGCGCCGCGAGGTGGAGCCGCGCACGCCCCTGTCCAAGCCGCTCGACGTGCTGGCCCAGCACCTGGTGACGTGCGCACTGGGAGGAGGCTTCACCCGCGAGGCCCTGCGCGACGAGGTCCGCACCGCCACGAGCTACGCGTCCCTCACCGACGAGGAGTTCGACCAGGCCCTCACCCTGGTGCGCGAAGGCGGCCCCACGCTGCGCGCCTACCCGGAGTTCCGCCGCGTGGCGGAGGTGGACGGCCGCCTCCGCGTGCCCGACGCGCGCCTCGCCCGGCTGCACCGGCTCAACATCGGAACCATCACGTCGGACGCATCCGTGCAGCTGCGCTACTGGAGCGGCGGAACCCTGGGCACGGTGGAGGAGTCCTACGTCAGCCGCCTGAAGCCTGGAGACACCTTCCTCTTCGCGGGCCGCCGGCTGGAGTTCAGCCGCTTCAAGGACATGACGGCGTACGTGAAGCCCGCGAAGGCCAAGGCCACCCAGACGCCACGCTGGGGCGGCAGCCGCCTGCCCCTGTCCACCTCGCTCGCGTCCGCGATGCGCCGCACGCTGGAGGCCGCGCGCCAGGGCGATGTCACCCGCGACGAGGTCGCCGCCGCATGGCCCATCCTCGACGCACAGGCCCGCCTGTCCCGCATCCCCGGCGACGGCCGCTGTCTGGCGGAGACCTGCCGCACGCGGGACGGCTACCACCTCTTCCTGTATCCCTTTGAAGGAAGGCTCGTGCACGAAGGCCTGGCGGCGCTCCTCGCCCTGCGCCTCACGCGCCTGCGGAAGGCCACCTTCAGCCTGTCCGTGAACGACTACGGCCTGGAGCTGCTCACCTCCACGCCGTTCCCCTTCGATGAAGCCCTGCGCCCGGCCCTCTTCACCCGCGAGCACCTGGTGGAGGACATCCTGGAGAGCGTGAACCTGAGCGAGCTCGCGCGCCGGCAGTTCCGCGACATCGCCCGCGTGGCCGGACTGGTGATGCCGGGCCTGCCCGGAGCGCGCAAATCCACCCGCCAGGTCCAGGCCAGCGCCGCGCTCCTCTATGACGTCTTCGTGAAGTACGACCCGGACAACCTCCTCCTGCGCCAGGCCCGCCGCGAGGTCCTCGAGGACCAGTTCGAACAGGGCCGGCTCGCGCGCACCCTGGAGCGCCTGGAGGCGCACCCCGTCGAAGTCGTCCATGTCCACCGGCCCTCGCCGCTGGGCTTCCCGCTCGTCGTCGAGCGCATCAGCGCGAGCGTGTCCAACGAATCCCTGCTGGACCGCGTGCAGCGCCTCAAGGAGCGATGGTCCCAGGCCGATGCCAGACCCGCGTAGCGGACGTGGACGTGGAGCTGCTCCCGGAACGGGCCTTGCACTGGCCCGAGGCCGGCGTGCTCGCGGTGGCCGACCTGCATTGGGGCAAGACGGAGTCCTTCCAGCAGCACGGCATCCCCCTCCCCCTGGGGGTCCTGGATGACGACCTGGCCCGCCTCTCAGCCGCCCTCACCGCCACCAGCGCCCGGCGACTCCTATTGGTGGGGGACCTCGTGCACTCGCGCCAGGGGCTCACCGCGGACGTCATCAGCCGCGTGAATACCTGGCGCGAAGCTCATGCATCACTAGAAGTCGTGCTGATACGCGGCAACCATGACCGCCACGTGCGGACCCTTCCGCCCTCCTGGAGGATGGAGGACCGCGCGGAGGTATTAGACGAAGGCCCGTTCCGCTTCGCCCACCACCCGGAGCCGGCCACCGGACGCTACGTCTGGGCCGGGCACCTCCACCCCATGGTGCGGCTGTCGGGCGGGGCGGACCGGCTGCGGCTGCCCTGCTTCCACCTGGGCCCCGGCGTGGGCATCCTGCCCGCGTTCAGCGCCTTCACGGGCGGTATGGACGTGCGGCGGGGAAGGAAGGACCGCGTCTACGCCATCGCCGGCACCGCGGTGGTGGAGGTCTAGCGCCATGAGCCAGGCCGAACGCCGCCGCGTCCTCCGGATCATCGCCACCGATGACACCCGCGAACCCGTCGACACGGACTCCCAGTAGCCCCGATTCATGCGCGGCGCGGACCGTCGCACCCTGTAGCGCGCGCCCTGAAAGGGATTGATCCCAGAGGGAGGAGTCTCCTCGCGCAAAGCTCCCTTCCGATCGCCAGAAGCGGGATTCATCACCGCGCGCGGGCAACTTGTCGCAACCGCCCCAGAAGGTGCTAAGCGCTCCTTATTCCCACTCCCCACAGAATGGTTGACACTGCCGTGCTCATGAATGATGGTCCCGCGCCGCATTGGGTCGGGAAGTTCATGAGGGACCCGCGCCCACGGCACCATCCTAGAGGTTCGTTGGACGTGACTGCCTTGCCGTCTGAGCGCCAGGAGCCACCGCCCGCCCGGTCCACCGGGACCGGGACGGCCCCCCTGACTTCCGCGCCGAACGGTTTCCCCGCGTCCACCCCTGCTTTCATGTCGCCTTCAGTCCCCTTGCCCCTGGTCCTGGTATGAGCGGCCCTCTCTTCCCACGCTGGACGAATACGGTGTCGCGCCTGTCGGCCGCGATGCTCCTCGCCGTGCCCGCCATCGCCATCGGCGGCCTCTTGGCCTACGTGCGCTCTCCGCTCGTGACCAATCAGGCGCGCCCGGTGGAACAGCCCATCGAGTTCGACCACCGGCACCACGCCGGTGACGAGCAGATCGACTGTCGCTACTGCCATTGGTCGGTGGAGAAATCCCCGTCGGCGGGCATCCCCTCCACCACCGTGTGCATGTCCTGCCACGCGCAGGTGTGGAACAAGAGCCCGTACCTCACCGAGGTCCGCAAGGCGTTCTTCGCCGACCAGCCCATCCCCTGGGTCCGCGTCCACAACCTGCCGGACTTCGTCTACTTCAACCACTCCATCCACGTGGGCAAGGGCGTCGGCTGCGCCACCTGCCACGGCCGAGTGGACCAGATGGGCGCCATCGAGCAGTCCGCCCCGCTGACGATGAGCTGGTGCCTGGATTGCCACCGCAACCCCGGCCCCAACCTCCGGCCCCCGGAGTTCATCACCAGCATGACCTGGGCGCCCCCCGCGGCGAAGGCGGAAGCTGAAGCTCTCGCCGAGACGCTCATCAAGGAATACGACGTTCACTCGCGCACGAGCTGCTCCACATGCCACCGATGAACACCAAGCCTGACAGCGCGCCCGCGCAGGAAACCCCCTCGTCCTTCGCGCTCCCGGTCGTCTCGGGCCGCAACGAGGCCGCCCCCCACGCGCACTCCCACGACGACGTCGTGGGTGAAGCGCTCGACCACGCCTCCACCCGCGCCGTTGCCGCGGAGGGCGCGTACGGCAAGACGTACTGGCTCGGCCTGGAGGAGAAGCTCGCCACGCCGGAGTTCCTGGAGGAGACCCGCCCGGAATTCCCCGTCGGCGCGGACCTTCCCCCCACCGGCTTCGCCCGCCGCGAGTTCATGCAGCTGATGGGCGCGTCGCTCGCCCTGGCTGGCGCCACCGCGTGCAGCACCCGTCCGCAGGATGAGCGGATGGTGGCGTACACGAAGACGCCGCCGGAAGTGACCCCGGGCAACCCGCTGCACTACGCGTCCGGCATGACGCTCGGAGGCCACACCTCCGGCCTGCTGATCACCGCGCGCGAAGGCCGCCCGGTGAAGATCGAAGGCAACCCCCAGCACCCCATCAACCAGGGCGCTGCCGGCGTCTTCGAGCAGGCGTTCCTGCTCTCGCTCTATGACCCGCAGCGCGCCCGCGTGCTGCGCCAGGGCAACAACCCCCGCTCGCTGCGCGTTCTGGCCGAGGACATCTCCTCCCTCGTCAGCCAGAGGGCCGTGGCCGACGGTGGCAGTCGCCTGCGCTTCCTCACGGAGCCCATCAGCTCCCCGATGCTGCGCGACGTGACGGGCCGCATCCAGAAGAAGCTGCCCAACGCGCGCTTCCACGCGTTCTCGTCCATCACGGACTCCGCCGCCGGCGAGGCGAACCGCGCGCTGTTCGGCCAGCCGGTCCAGGCCCTCTACGACCTGAGCCGCGCGGACGTCATCGTCTCCCTGGACGCGGACTTCCTGGAGAGCCGCCCGGAGAACCTGGCCCTCAACCGCCAGTTCGCGGACCGCCGCGACCCGAAGAACGGGGAGCTCAACCGCCTGTACGTCGCCGAATCGCGCATGTCGATCACCGGCGGCATGGCGGACCACCGCAAGCGCGTGAAGTCCTCCGAGGTCTTCGCCGTCGCCGCCGCGCTGGCGCAGGCCGTGGGTGGCGCCGCCGCCAGCCTGGGCGCCGCCGCGTCCGGCAAGGCCGGCTCGCTGAGCCCGGAGACCCAGTCGTGGGTGCAGGCCGTGGCCCAGGACCTCAAGTCCAAGGCCGGCCGCTCCGTGGTGCTCGCCGGTGAGCGCCAGCCCGCCGCCGTGCACGCGCTGGCGCAGGCCATCAACGGCGCGCTGGGCAACGTGGGCACGACCGTGAAGGTCGTCCCGGCCGCCGCTCCGGAGGCCTCGGGCTTGTCGGAGATCAGCGCCCTGGTCGCGGACATCAAGGCTGGCAAGGTGGACACGCTGGTCATCACCGCCACCAATCCCGTCTACGCCCTCCCGGTGGACGCGGGCCTGGCGGAGGTGCTGGACCCCAAGCAGAACGCCAACCGCAAGGCGCTGTCCGTCCTGTACGCGGGCCACTACGAGGACGAGACCTCCAAGTTCGCCGACTGGTTCGTGCCCCTGGCGCACCAGCTGGAGACCTGGAGCGACGGCCGCGCGGTGGACGGCACCGTCAGCATCGCCCAGCCCCTCATCCAGCCGCTCTTCAACGGCGTGCCGGAAGCGGAGCTGTACGCGCTGTTCCTCGACGAGCCCTTCCGCCCCGCCTACCAGATCCTCCGCGACTACTGGACCGCGCAGGGTGGCGAGGCCGGCCGCGCCGACTTCGAGACCCGCTGGGAGACCTGGGTCTCCGAGGGCGTCGTCCCCGGCAGCGTTGCCTCCGCGCTGACGACCGCGACCCCGGATGCGGGCGCCGCCAACGCGCTGATCGCCGCCTACCAGCCGCCCGCGGCCGGTGAGCTGGAGATCAACTTCGTCCACGACTACAAGCTGCTGGACGGCCGCTTCGCCAACAACGCGTGGCTCCAGGAGACGCCGGACCCCATCACGAAGATCGTCTGGGACAACGCCGCCATCCTCAGCCCGGCCACGGCCAAGAAGCTGGGCCTGGAGAACGGCCACGTCGCGGAGCTGGAGTACGGCGGCCGCAAGCTGCAGATCCCCGTCACCATCCTCCCCGGCAACGCGGACGACACCGTCACCGTGGCGCTGGGCTACGGCCGCACCGGCCTCCACGAGGTCGTGGCCAAGGGCGTGGGCGTCAACGCCAACCTGCTGCGCACCACGAACGCCCCCTGGTTCGACGGCGGCGCGAAGCTGACCAAGGTCCGCGGCAGCCACAAGTTCTCCCGCACCCAGTACCACTGGCGCATGGAGGGCCGCCCGCTGGCGCTCGACATGTCCGTCAGCGAGCTGGCGCACCCGTCGAAGGAGACGTCCCACACCCTGGAGCGCGTCCAGGCCAAGTACGAGCTGGGCAAGCAGAACAACCTGCCCGACTTCGACTACGCCAAGACGCCGCAAGAGGGCTACAAGTGGGGCATGTCCATCGACCTGTCGCGCTGCACGGGCTGCAACGCGTGCGTCGTGGCGTGCCAGGCGGAGAACAACATCCCCGTCGTGGGCAAGGAGCAGGTGGGCCGCGGCCGTGAGATGAACTGGCTGCGCATCGACCGCTACTTCCAGGGCGATGAGAACGACCCCGCCATGGTCATGCAGCCCGTCGCGTGCGTGCACTGCGAGAAGGCCCCCTGCGAGTACGTCTGCCCGGTGAACGCCACCGTGCACTCGGACGAGGGCCTCAACGACATGGTGTACAACCGCTGCATCGGCACGCGGTACTGCTCCAACAACTGCCCGTACAAGGTCCGCCGCTTCAACTACCTGCACTACACGCAGGGCAAGACGCCGACCGAGAAGATGCTGATGAACCCGGACGTCACGGTGCGCAACCGCGGCGTCATGGAGAAGTGCACCTACTGCGTGCAGCGCATCGAGCGGGTCCGCATCAACGCGCGCGTCGAGAAGCGCCTCATCCAGGAGAAGGAGCTCCAGACGGCGTGCCAGCAGACCTGCCCCACGCAGGCCATCGCCTTCGGCTCCCTGGCGGACCCCGCCCAGCGCGTCACCCAGCTCCAAGAGGACGAGCGTGCCTACCGGCTCCTGCACGAGCTGGGCACCCGCCCCCGCCTGTCTCTTATACCCATCTCCGAGCCCACGAGACGCTCA
>NZ_RAWQ01000142.1:0-28359 GCF_003668965.1 Corallococcus sp. AB030 | reverse complement strand
GGGCCAGGCGACTAGCGGCGGCTCTTCTGATGCGCGATGGCCGTGGCCAGCGTCTCGCGCACCTGGCGGGCCCGGAACAGGCGGTCCGCGGTGTCCAGCAGGTTCTCCGCGTACAGCACCTGCTTGCGCAGGCGGGCCGGGATGGCGCGGGTGCCCAGGTGCGCGCCCAGCAGGGCGCCGGTGAGGGCCGCGGCCACGTCCGCTTCGCCGCCACAGCGCAGCGTGAGGACCACGGCCTCCCGGAAGTCGTGCGGCACCTTCAGCGTCGCGTACAGCGACGTGAGCAGCACCGGCACCACGTGACACGGCAGGCCGTCCACGCCCTTCAGCTCGCTGGGGGGCACGCCCACCTTGCGCAGCTGGTTGAGCGCGCGCTGGGTGTCCCAGGTGAGCAGGCGCGGCAGGTGGCGGATCTCCTCCGCCAGGTTCTTGTCGTGCACGGCGGCGGACAGCGCCAGGGCCTCGCAGAAAGCCGCGGGCGTGAGGGCCTCCTGCTCCATGCCCAGCGCCACGGCCTGCGCGAACGCGGCGGCGGCGGCGGCGCAGACCGGGTCCTTGTGCGTGATGACGGTGAGCACGCCCGCGTCGTGCGGCAGGCGCGCGCGCTGACCGCTTTCGAAGAGGCCCACCACCAGCGCGCGGCTGAGCACCGACGGGCACCGGGTGCCCAGGGGCGCGCCCGCGCTCATCCACGGCGTGCCGCTCGCAAGGCGCTGCAGCGATTCCGACAGGCTGCGCGGCGGCTGGAGGATGATGCCCTCCTGCCACAGCCACGCCAGGTGCAGCGCCGCGCTGCGGCCGTCCACCTTGCCCTCGCGGATGACGCTCTCCGCGGCCGCGAGCAAGAGCTGCGTGTCGTCGCTGAACTGGCCCTTGGCGAACTTGCCGCGCGGCCGGGGCGCGAAGTCCTCCGCCAGGCCGGGCAGCCGCGCCAGGCTCGCCGGGGGGATGCCCCTCAGCGGAAAGCCGAGCGCATCCCCGATGGCGAGCCCCAGGAATGCCGCATGAAAACGGTCCTGGCGGTCTGCGGGAGTCAGCGGCATCGGAGGAGCAGAGATTACCCGAGCCTCAGCCAAGGACGAGCACCGAGATGAACGCTGCGATGGTGCGCGACGCGATGGCGGATCGATCATGGGGCCTTGACGTGCACGGAGTGGCTGCGGTGGAGCGCTGGACAAGAAAGGTCCCGCTGGATTGCACCACGCGCGTCGCCACTGTCCGCCTCCTCCGCCGCAACCACGGCGCAACCGGGGGCGCGGTAGCTATCGCATCCCGCTGCGTTTCAGCAAGCAGGCGGGCCTGTTGAAACGCGCGAGCACGCGTGCATGTCCAACTTCGAATGCTGCGCATGGACCGAAAGGGACGCACGGGTGGCCTCGTGCGCGTGCGCTGCCCACGGGCTCAGGTGTTCACCTTGACGCGCACGACTTCACTTCGTCCACGCGATGCACGCGCGGATCACGCGTCGTCGCGGCCCAGGTTCACCACCGCCATCAGCCGCGCCACCACGGCCTCCGCGCCCTGGTGCAGCCGTGAGCCGTCCCACAGCGCGGGGGACGTGTGGCCGCCGCGCTCGCGCCAGTCCTTCTCCACCTCTTCGTAGGTGAGGTTGCGGAAGCGCACGCGGTCCTCCAGCGCGTGGTCCGTGACGAAGCGGCGCGCGGTGGCGGACGGCGGATCCGCGATGCGGTGGAACAGCTCCAGGACGGGCGACTCGGGCGTGCTCATGACTTGAGCCGCATCATGCTTCGTCCAAGCCCCGGAACGCGAAAAGGGTGGAGCGCCGGTCCCCACGTCCGCGGGGATTCGGAGCACCACCCTTCCGGTACCGCACGCGCGCCCGGGAAGGGGCGCGCGGGTGAATCCCTAGCGGGACTCGGAGGCGCTGATGCGCGCGGCCTCGCGGCGCACCGCGGCCTGCTCCAGCGCGTAGCGCGCGTCCGCGGCGTTCAGGTCCTTGAGGCGCGCCTGGGCCTCTTCCATGCGGCGGCGGGCACCCGCGACGTCGATGCCGTTGACGTGCTCGGCGGCGTCCGCCAGCACCAGCACCTTGTCGTTGCTCACCTCCACGAAGCCGCCGGCCACGAAGTAGCGGTCCTGCTTCCCCGCCTCGATGAGGGTGAGCGTGCCCGGCTCCACCAGCGACAGGAACGGCGTGTGGCCGGGACGCACGCCGAACAGGCCCTCTCCGCCCGGCACGATGGCCTCGTCGGCCTGCACGGACAGGATGCGCTTCTCGGGGGTGACGATCTCGACAGTCAGCTTGGCCATGAAGGTCCTCGTGCTACCGCACTACCGCATCAGAAAGTCAGCCGCTGGGTCTTCACGCCCACCGGCTCGAACTCCACCACCCCGGCGTCCGTCAGGCGCGGGCCCCTGCCCGGGATGCCCAGCGTGCCCTCCAGCCACTTGAGGTGGTGGGCCAGCTGCCGCACTTCCGACAGCTGCTTCGTCGTCATCAGCTCCGTCAGCCGCCGCTCCTGGAGCTTCTGCCCCGTGCGGTCGAACTGGGCGGCCACCATCACCCGCGCCCACGCCAGGCTCTGGCCCTTCGCCTTCTTCTTGCCCTTGCTGGGGACCGGCTTGCCCTTCTCCACCAGCGGGTACACCACCCAGACCTTCTCCCCGTCGTTGGACGCGAAGTAGAGGTCATCCACCGTCCCCACGCACACGTCCGCCGACCAGTGGGGCCCGCTCTCCTTGAGCACCTCCAGCCGGCACTTCCCCACGCCCACGTCCACCGAGCGGACGCTGTAGAGGCCATTCGCGCTCACCCGTGCCCGGCTGCCGCGCTCCTCCGCCAGGGCGGAAGGCGCGGCACCACAGACGAGCAGGGCGAGCGCGACGGTCAGGCGCATGGGAGTCTTACGCCGCCGCCAGCTTGCGGGCCTTCTCCTGAGCCTCTTCGATGGCGCCCACCATGTAGAAGGCGGACTCCGGGAGCTCGTCGTGCTTGCCTTCCGCGATCTCCTTGAAGCTGCGGATGGTGTCCTTCAGCGCCACGTAGCGGCCGTCCAGGCCCGTGAAGACCTTGGCCACGAAGAACGGCTGGGACAGGAAGCGCTGGATCTTGCGGGCGCGCGCCACGGACAGCTTGTCCTCTTCGGAGAGTTCGTCCATGCCGAGGATGGCGATGATGTCCTGGAGCTCCTTGTAACGCTGCAGGATGCCCTGGATGCGGCGGGCCACGGCGTAGTGCTCGGCGCCCAGCACGTCCGCGGACAGGATGCGGCTGGTGGAGTCCAGCGGGTCCACGGCGGGGAAGATGGCGAGCTCCGCGATGGAGCGGTTGAGCACCGTGGTCGCGTCCAGGTGGGCGAACGCGGTCGCGGGGGCCGGGTCCGTCAGGTCGTCCGCGGGCACGTAGATGGCCTGCACGGAGGTGATGGAGCCCTTGGTGGTGGAGGTGATGCGCTCCTGCAGGCCGCCCATCTCCGTGGCGAGCGTGGGCTGGTAACCCACCGCGCTGGGGATGCGGCCCAGGAGGGCGGACACTTCCGAGCCGGCCTGGGTGAAGCGGAAGATGTTGTCCACGAAGAGGAGCACGTCACGGCCCTCCACGTCGCGGAAGTACTCCGCCATGGTCAGCGCGGAGAGGGCCACGCGGGCGCGGGCGCCGGGCGGCTCGTTCATCTGGCCGTACACGAGGACCGCCTGGCTCTTCTCCAGGTTGTCGGTCTGGATGACCTTGGTCTCCTGCATCTCGTGGTACAGGTCGTTGCCTTCGCGGGTGCGCTCACCGACGCCGGCGAACACGGAGAAGCCGCCGCGCTCCACGGCCACGTTGCGGATGAGCTCCTGCAGGAGCACCGTCTTGCCCACGCCGGCGCCGCCGAACAGGCCGATCTTGCCGCCACGGGTGTAGGGGGCGAGCAGGTCGATGACCTTGATGCCGGTCTCGAACATCTGCACGCGCACGTCCTGCTCCGTGAACGGAGGGGGCGCGCGGTGGATGGGCCAGTACTCGGTGGCGTTCACCGGGCCCATTTCGTCCACCGGGTCGCCGGTGACGTTCATGATGCGGCCCAGGGTGGCCTTGCCCACCGGCACCTGGATGGGGGCGCCCGTGCTGCGCACCGGCATGCCACGGCCCAGGCCCTCGGTGGAGTCCATGGCGATGCAGCGCACGGTGTTCTCGCCCAGGTGCTGCGCCACCTCGATGGTGAGGTTGTCCTTCTCCGCGCCCAGGTTGGGGTTGGTCAGCTTGAGGGCGGCGTACACCTCAGGGAGCCCGCCGGGCGGGAACTCCACGTCGACCACGGGGCCGAGAACCTGCGTGATCTTGCCAGTCGTCGGGACTTGAGCGCTCATGGGACTCCTCTGCCTTGTCTCGTGTGGCGAGCGGCCGGGGCGCCGCCGCCCGTCAGGAAATCGAACCCCGAAGAGGGGTGTGGGCGGGCCCCCTTTACCGGGGGGTGCCCGGCAGGGTCAAGCCTCCCGGGTCCGCGCACGTAAGTCCCGCTTAGCGGAGCGGTGTCCCGTACGCCAGTCCCTTGAGGTGCCCTTCTGTGACGCCTGCCCGGTGGGGGGCCAGGAACGACGAAGGGCCCGTGCCTCCGGCGCTCGTGGAAGCGCGAAGCAACGGGCCCTTCTGGAGAGGCGGCCGGACGGGAGGCGGACTACTTGAGGGCCTCGGCGCCGGAGACGATCTCCATGAGTTCCTTGGTGATGACCGCCTGGCGGGTGCGGTTGTAGATCAGGGTGTAGCTGGAGATCATGTCCGTGGCGTTGTTGGTGGCGTTCTCCATGGCGCTCATGCGCGCGCCCTGCTCGCTGGCCACGCTCTCCAGCAGCGCCCGGTACAGCTTGATGTTCACCGCCTGGGGCACCAGCCGGTCCAGCACGGCCTGGCGGGACGGCTCGTACTTGAAGTCCACCAGGGCCGGGGCGGAGGTCACGCTCTCCGGGGTGGGCGTGGCGGCGGCCTTCGCCGTGGCGGGCTGCAGCGGCAGCAGCTGCGACACGACCACGTTCTGGGTGATGGCGGAGACGAACTCGTTGTAGACGACGTAGACCGCGTCGACCTCGTCGTTGAGGAAGGCGGCGGCCAGCTCTTCCGCGACGTTGGCGGCGGAGCGGTAGTTCAGCGTCGCGTACAGGCCGGCGAAGTCCTTGCGGATGGACTGGCCGCGGTTGCGGAAGAAGTCGTTGCCCTTGCGGCCCACCGTGGAGACGCGCACCTGGAGGTCGCTGTTCTCGTACAGGTAGCGGTTGGCGCGGCGGATGACGTTGGAGTTGAAGCCGCCGGCGAGGCCGCGGTCGGACGTGAGGAGCAGGAGCTCCACGCGGCGGATGGGGCGGGAGGCGAGCAGCGGGTGCGCCAGCTCCTGGTCGGCGGAGCGCACGGCCAGCTCGGAGATGATCTGCTCCAGCGTCTGCGCGTACGGGCGGGCGGCGAGGATGGCGTCCTGCGCCTTCCGGAGCTTCGCGGCGGAGACCATCTTCATGGCCTTGGTGATCTGCCGCGTGTTCTTCACCGTGCGGATGCGCTTGCGGATGTCGCGAAGGGACGCCATGGACCGGAAACTCCTCGTAAGACGTGCGGCGCGCGCCCCGTGACAGCCCGGGCTGGCCATGAGGGACGGCGGGCCCCCTATATAGGCGGGGCGGGGGCCGGTCAACGGCGGGGTGCCCGGACCGGGGGCCCCTGCCCGCCGCCAAAGCCCGCTGCCACAGCCGTCCGGGGGCCGGGCGGGCGTGACCAGTTCCCATCAGCCGGCCGCCCATGGTGCTTTCCGGGCGGGGGGCGCCGGAAGAGAATGGCCCCTTCCGACTGTTCCGCGGGGTCCATGAAGGCTGGCGGCACGACCAGGGTGTGGGTACGCAGGGGCCTGGGGCTGCTCGGGCTGGCCCTGGCCGTCCTGCTGGGTCTGTCCCACTTCGTGCGCCTGCGCTACCAGGGCCGCATCGTGCCGCTGGCCGTGGCTCCGGAGGCCCCCGTGGCCCTGGTGTTCGGGGCGGGGCTGGCGCCGGGCGCGGTGCCGTCGCCGGTGCTGGCGCAGCGGCTGGACGCGGCCATCGCGCTCTGGCGGCAGGGCAAGGTCCGGTCGCTGCTGGTAAGCGGGGACAACTCCGCGCCCTTCCACAACGAGACGCGGGCCATGCGGCGCTACCTGCTGGAGCACGGGGTGCCGGAGGACGCGGTGGTGGGGGACGAGGCGGGGCTGTCCACCTACGACAGCTGCCTGCGGGCGCACTCGGTGTTCGGCGCGAACCGGGCGGTGCTCGTCACGCAGCGCTTCCACCTGTCGCGGGCGCTCTTCATCGCCAACTCGGTGGGCATCGACGCGTGGGGCGTGGCGGCGGACGAGGGACGGGCGACTCCCTGGCGCTACACGGTGCGCGAGACGCTCTCCCGGGTGCTGGCGCTGGGGATGGTGCTGCTGGAGGTGAAGCCCGGCAGCACTGACGGCCAGCCGCCGACGGCTCCTCGCTGACGGGGGCCGGGCCCGCCAGGCAGGCGGGCGGCGTCCATTGCCGCTCGCGTCCGGGGGGCCCATTTTCGTGGGGACACGGAAGCTTTTCTCAACCGTCCCTGTCGAGGAGACCCCATGAAGTTCAACAAGCTCGGAGACGAGGATGTGGGCGAGTCCACCTCGCTGCGCCACCGGAACCCGGACACCGGAGAGGATGAGATCAACATCACGGACCAGGACCTGGCGCTGTCGCCCCCCATGGAGGAGGAGGCGGATGCGCGGGACATCCTGCCGGATCAGATCCAGCGCTTCGGCCGGGGGGATGAAGAGGAAGAGGAGCGCGAGCTGACCGCGCAGCCCGACGAACCCGGCCCGCGCGCCCAGTCGCCGGACCTGCTGCCCGAGGGGTAGCCGGGTCCAGCAGGCGGGTGCGGTGTAAGAACAGGGCGCGTCCCAGGACATGGGACGCGCCCCTTGTTTTCAGGCGGGGCCTCCGAGGGAGGCCCCGTGCGGCTCAGGACCGACGGCGCGAGGACTTCTTCGCGGCGGCCTTGCCCGTGGCCTTCTTGGCGGCCCCGCGCGTGGATGCGCCCTTCTTGGCGGCGGCGGCCTTCTTCGGGGCAGCCCCCTTCTTCACGGCGGCCTTCTTCGCGGGGGCGCCCTTCTTCGGGATAGCACCCTTCTTCACGGCGCCCTTCTTCACGGCGGCCTTCTTCGCGGCAGCCTTGCCCGTGGCCTTCTTCGCGGTGGCAGCCTTCTTCGCGGCGGCCTTCTTCGCGGTGGCGCCCTTCTTCCCGGCCCCACGCGCGGGCGCGGCCTTCTTCGCGGTGGCCTTGCCCGTGGCCTTCTTCTCGGCCCCACGTGCAGGCGCGGCCTTCTTCGCGGTGGCCTTCTCGCCAGCCGCCTTGCGCGCTCCCGCCCTGGTGGAGACGGCTTCGGTCGGCGCCTCCGCTTCGGCGGCTTCGGCCTTCTTCGTGGCGGCCTTGCCCGTGGACTTCTTCGCGGGGGCGGACGGCGTCTCGGTGACAGCCTTCTCGCGGCGGGCTTTCTTCACGGCGGGGCGCTTGGGCTCGGGCTCCTCGAACAGCTCCTCCTGTTCGGCG
This sequence comes from Corallococcus sp. AB030, assembly GCF_003668965.1. Classification (NCBI taxonomy): domain Bacteria; kingdom Pseudomonadati; phylum Myxococcota; class Myxococcia; order Myxococcales; family Myxococcaceae; genus Corallococcus; species Corallococcus sp. AB030. Next base: position 20,840 of record NZ_RAWQ01000142.1, on the reverse strand, counting down.
GGCTCGGCCTCCTCCTCACCGGTGTCCTCGGCCAGTTCCGCCTCCAGCTCCTCCTCGCTGGACACCTCGGCCTCCTCGTCGGCGGACTCCGCGGCTTCGAGCTCCTCCTCCTCGTCCTCGTCCGCGTCACGGGCCAGGGCGGCCAGGGCGCTCGAGTAGTCGCCGCCACGGCCAGCGGGGGCCTCCTCGTCCTCCTCCGCCTGCGCGGCAGCACCGGACAGCGCGCCCTGGAGCACGGCGTTCATGGCGCGCGCGAAGGTCCGCTCCCCGAAGCTCTCCACCTCTTCCACGGGCGGAATCAGCACCTCGAGCATGTCCTTGAGCGCGCGGTACAGCCGCATCTCCTTCTTCTCGCCGTCCCAGGTGCCGAAGACCCAGGTGTCCCCGTCCAGCGCGTCCACCCAGCCGGGCAGCGGCCCGCCGCCGTCCCCCTGCTCCTCCATCGCGGACTTGCGCGCGACGAACAGGTGCCGGTGCGCCCCCTTCAGCCCGAAGCGCCACACTCCCGCCGCGGGCAGGCCCACCACCATCAGCCGGGTCTTCTCCAGGACGCTGGGCGCCCCCTCCTCGCCACGCAGCGGGAACAGCCGCACCTCGCCCTGGAACTCACCGCCGTTGAGCGCCTGGTACAGGTCCGCCAGGTCCTCGGGGAACGGGACGCCGCACTCCGTCTCCGCGCGGCGGACCTCCTCCACCTGCACACCCACCGAGGTCGCCTTCGCCGACTTGCGCAGTGCCTCCAACCACTCGTGCATGACCCCTCCACGACATCGACAGCCACCAGGGCTCGCACCTTACGGCGCCTTGGGCCCTCGTGAGCAGTGTGCATGTCGGGTTTCGTCCACCCGACGTCCTGTAGACATACCTGGACAACCTGACACGCCCGCCCCTCCATCCCTCCAGGCCGCCTGCCCCGGGTCCAGGCAACCCGCATGGAAGCCCAGTCCCCCGGGCGTTAGGAAGGGCCCATGGCGCATCCCGTAAGCACCGAGGCGACGACCGAGACCTTCGACTCGCTCGTCATGGAGCCCCGCGACGAGCTGGTGGTGGTGGACTTCTGGGGCCCCGGCTGCCCGAACTGCGACATCTACGCCGCCGCCGAACCGGAGCTCCTCAAGGAGCTGGACGGCGCCCCCATGCGCGTCGTCAAGGTCAACGCCTACGAGCACGAGGCACTGGCCACCCGCTTCGGCCTGTACGGCATCCCCACCTTCCTGCTGTTCCGCGACGGGAAGCTGCTGGGGAAGATGAGCCAGTACTACGGCAAGCCGTACTTCCTGGGCGTCATCCGGGACCACCTGCCCGGCGGCGCCAAGGCCCAGGCCTGAGCCCTCAGTCCCGGTAGCCGCGCGCCTGCAGCCGGAACAGGTGCGCGTACCGCCCGTCCAGCGCCATCAGCTCGTCGTGGCTGCCCAGCTCCTGCACCGTGCCGTTGTGGAGCACGGCGATTTGATCCGCCATGCGCACCGTGGAGAAGCGGTGCGAAATCACGATGGCGATGCGGTCCGCGGCCAGCGCCTGGAAGCGCTCGAAGAGGGCGTGCTCGGCCTCCGCGTCGATGCTGGCCGTGGGCTCGTCCAGGATGAGCACCTCCGCGTCGTCGCGCATGAACGCGCGCGACACCGCCAGCTTCTGCCACTGGCCGCTGGACAGCTCCTGGCCCTTCTCGAACCAGCCCCCCAGCATCGTGTCGTACTGGGACGGCAGCGTCGCGATGACGGAGCTCGCCCCGCCCTGCTCCGCCGCCCGTTCGATGGCGGGCCGGTCCTCCAGCGCGGGCACGTGTCCCAGGCCGATGTTCTCCGACACGCTGAACTGGTAGCGCACGAAGTCCTGGAACACCGCCCCGAAGCGGCCGCGCAGGTCGTCCGCGCCCATCTGGGCCGTGTCCACGCCGCCGTAGAGAATCTGGCCTTCGGTCGGCTCGTACATGCGCAGGAGCAGCTTCACCAACGTGCTCTTCCCCGCGCCGTTCTCCCCCACCAGCGCCAGCTTCTGGCCGGGCTTGAGCGTGAGGTTCACGTTGCGCAGCGCCCACGCGTCCTTGCCCGCGTAGCGGAAGGAGACGTCGCGCAGCTCGATGGCGTTGCTCCTCCCGCGCGGCGGTGAGACGGCGGGCAGGAGCCTCGGCGCGTTCTCCAACGTGGGGATGTCCAGGTAGGCGAAGAGGTTGCTCATGAAGAGCGCGTCCTCGTACATGGAGCCCACGCTGGTGAGGATGCCCTGGAACGCGGCCTGCCCCTGCCGGAACACGGCCAGGTACAGCACCATGTCACCCACGGAGATGCCGCCATCCGCCGCGCGGCTCGCCACGAAGAGGTAGCAGCCGTAGAAGGCCGCCAGCGACAAGAGGCCCAGGCCCAGGCCCCACACCATGCGCTTGCGCGCGAGCGCCCGGTCCTCCGCGAAGAACTTCTGGAACAGGTCGCGGTAGCGGCCCAGCACCAGCGGCCCCAACCCGAAGAGCTTCACCTCCTTCACGGTGCTGTCACGCGTGAGGATCCACTCCAGGTAGTTGAGCTTGCGGCCCTCCGGCGCGCGCCACGAGTACAGCCGGAAGCCCTCCGCCGCCAGCCGCGCCTCCGCGATGAACGCGGGGATGGACGCGGCGAGCAGCACCACCACGCTCCACGGCGACAGCGCCACGAGCAGCACCGCGTAGGTGGACAGGGTGATGACGTTGCGCACGATGCTGAACGCCTGCATCACCAGCGACAGCGGGCGCGCGTTCGCCTCCCGCCGCGCGTTCTGCATCTTGTCGTAGGTGTCCGAGTCCTCGAAGTGCTTGAGCTCCAGGTCCAGCGCCTTCTGGAGGATGCGCTCGTTGAGCAGGTTGCCCAGGTGCGCGCGCAGGAGGTCCCTGGTGAGCGTGAGCCCCCGCTCCACCACCGCGGAGGCCACCATCAGCGCGAACTCCGTGGCCACCAGCCCCACCACGCGCGAGTTCGCCGCCACGTCGCCCTTCGCCGCGGCCACCACCGTGTCGACGATGAGCTTGCCCACCCACGCGATGCCCGCCGGCAACACCGCCGCCACCAGCGTGAGCACGCCCAGCACCACCGCGCCCCGGGGGCTCGCCCGCCAGAAGAGGTGGAAGGTGCCGGGCAGCTGCTTGAAGAGGACGCCCGCGTTCTTCAGACGGGCCCGGAGCGATGGCGGTGTCGACGGCGTGGGAGGTGGCAAGGTGCCGCCCCTCATAACGCCTCGACGCCCGCCGCGCTGGACTTCCCTGCTTTCAGGAAGCCGGTGCGCCCCCGCCGTCCGGCAGGGCGGCGGGCGGGGCGGCGTGCCGCGAGATGAGCACGTCGCAGAGTGAATGCCGCAGCACGCCCTCGGTCAACGTGGTGGGCGGATTCGCGGAGGACATGCCCAGCGTGAGCAGGTCCGAGTCGCGATCCCGGGCCTCCGCGAGGATGCACTCGCACGGGTCTCCGAAGCGCAGGCGGATCTCCAGCGCCCGGCCGGTCTCCCGGTACGGCGCCAGGAAGCGCCCGAGCGCCCTTCGCGCCGCGTCCTCGCGCTCCTGCAGCAGCCCCAGCTGCCGCGTCAAGGGGACATCCTCACGGCGCAGGGCGGCCTCCTCCTCGCGCAGGTCCACCACGTGCAGCACCTCGATGGGGGTCGAGACCGGACACAGGCGCATCGTCAGCTCCAGCGCGCGGCGGGACTCCCGTGAGAAGTTCACCGCGACGAGGGGCCGGTGGTAGACGCGGCCCGGGTGCGGCATCACCACCAGCACGGACGCGTCCACCTCCCGCACCAGCCGCATCACCATGGCGTCGTCCGGCAACGGCTTCGCCGGTTGGGGCAGGTGCGGCCAGCCCACCACCAGCACCTCCACGCCCTGGTCCTTGGCCAGCTCCGCCGCCTCGTGCGGCGCGTCACCGGTGCGCAGCTCCTCGCGCACGTCCACGTCCGGCCGCTGCCGCAGCCGCTTCGCCGCGGACGTCACCGACCGGCGCAGGCACTGCTCGCCGTCCACCGTCCCATCCGGGCCGGAGTGGCCATCCAACCGCGGGCTCACGTGCAGCACGCTGAAGGCCGCTCCGTGCGCGAGCGGAAGGCGCAGCGCACGGGCGAGCGCGAACTCGGACTGCAGGGAGAAGTCCAACCCCACCGCCACCCGCCGCAGCCCCCGCTGAGCGCGGAGGACGCCGTCGGGCAGCAGCGGCAGACTCCTTCGGGAAGACACGTTTGGCCTCATCTCGACTCCCTTCCACCTCACCGCTGGAACGCACCGCGCGGAAGGGCTGACCGCCTACGCGGGCCCTCATGGACATACATTCAGACCCGTCGGCGGATGTGCCACCCGTCTTTTGCGGGGACGCTGGGTCCGCAGCCTGGCGGCGGAGCACGCGAGCGGCCTGGCCCGGCGGGACGCTCCGGCGAGGGCAGGCGGGCAGGCCTTCCATCCTCTGGACGCCGTCCTGTTTCTGTAACGTTTTCAGGGCGCCCCACCGCTTCGTTCAAGGACTCCAGGGCAGGCATGCGTTCAGGGCCGCCATTTCAACGGTTTGAGACGTTCACCGCAGGACCTTGGGGCATGGGGGTGTTTTCAGAGGCTCGGCCAGCCCTTTGCAAAGACCTCTGACCGGCTTCTCACGAGGCCATGGGCGGCGGGTCGGACGGCAGGTCGCAAGGGAGCGGGAACATGCGCGGGGTCATCACCGGACGTGAGGTGGTTTCCAACCTGGGACTCATCTACCGGGAGTTCGGGACAGCCTGTGTGTTGCGCTGCCTCTGGGTGATGCTCAGCGGGAAGTCCACCACCTTCCTGGAGGTGGCGTGTCCCTGCGAGAAGATGCGGCAGTGAGCACGCGCCGCTGAAGACAGCTCGGGCCGCGGGAAGCATCAGCTTCCGCGGCCCGAACGGTTTCAACGGCGGTGTGAGGTGTGGCGCTAGCGCTGATACGGATCCGCGTCACCGCGACGCACTTCCTCGCGCTCGTCCTTCTTGTCCTTGATGGCGTGCTTCACGTCCTCGACCACGCCCTTGACCTTGCCCTTGAGCGTGTCCGCCTTGCCTTCGGCTTCCAGCGAACGGTCGCCCGTCGCCACGCCCACGGTTTCCTTCACCTTGCCCTTGGCCTTGTCAGTCCACTCGCCCATGGCGTCCTCCTGACGTCGGTGTGTGAATCGTTGTGGAGGACAACGTGCGCACGTCATGGGCGGGCGGCAGGTGACGGTGGCTCGTCCGCACGGTCGCCCTGCTCGGGCCGCGACAGGTCGGAATGTCAGGCAATGGACAGTGCGCGGCGCGCGCTGAAACGACACGCGCCCTGCCCTGCCTACCCGTTGCGTCCCTGTTATTCGCGGAGACCCGGGAGTCTGGCTCGCAAGACGAAGACGTTGCATTGACGCATCCGCACTTCGCCCGCAGGCTTGAGCCGTTCAACCGGATCCGTCACCCGATGACACAGCCATCCCCCCCTTCGACCCAGGCGCTGCTCTTCAAGCTGCTCTTGCTGCGCACGCTGGTCGTCACGGTGGCGGTGGCGCCGGCCATCTACGTCGACATGCAGCTGCTGGACGTGGACGCGAGCCACACGGGGTTCGTGCTGGGCGTCGTCACGCCCATCGTCATTGGCGGGCTGGCGCTGGTGGTGCCCATTGGAGCGGTGGGCGCGCTGTTGCGGTACGCGGTGGAGGCGAAGGCGAGCCCCGCGGAGCGGCTGGGACGGCTGTTGCGGCTGCCGGGCGTGCTCACGTTCGTGGAGGCGCAGTCGGGCTGGTTCCTGGGCGGCATCTTCTTCAACGGCGCCATTGGTCTGGCGCTGGACCGGCCGCCGCGCGTCATCCTGGTGGGCGTGGCGGTGGCGATGAGCGCGGGGCTCTTCAGCGCGCCCATCATGTACATGCTCTACGAGAAGGCGCTGGCGGCGGTGACGCTGGAGGCGTTCCGCCGCGCGCCGCACGAGCGCCCCGCTGGAGAAGGGCTGTTCCTGCCCCGGCAGAGCTGGTTCCTGCCGGCCATCGTCGTGTCCGCGCTGTTGATTACGTGCATCACGAGCATCGCCACGTTGCAGCTGCGGCTGGAGAAGAACCTGTCGTCGCTGGCGGACGACCTGGAGCTGTCGGGCGAGTACCGGGGCGCGGCGCGGGTGCGCTCGCGCATCCAGCCATTGCAGCGCGACCTGACGTTGCCGGTGGCGTTCCTGGGCGGGTTCGCGGCGCTGGGGGCCATCTTCACGGCGGCGTGGGCGGCGCGCCGGCTGGCGCAGGGCGCGAGGGCGGTGGGGGCGTCGCTGGACGCGCTGGTGGAGGGCCGCGCGGCGCCGCCGCAGTGGGTGTCCACGGATGAGCTGGGCGACCTGTCCGCGCGCACGTGGCTGCTCTATGAACAATTGCAGGAGCTGCCCCGGGCGCTGAGTTCCTCCGCGGGGCACCTGGCGAAGGCGGGCACGCGGCTGACGGAGGCGAGCGACCAGCAGAACCGCACGCTGTCGCGGCAGGCGTCGGCCATCCACCAGGCGCGCACGACGGCGCATGAAATCCAGCAGATGTCGAAGCTGGCGGCGAGCCGCGCGGGGAGCGTCCTGCAGGTGGCGGAGCGCGCCGCGGCGATGGGCAAGCTGGGCGAGGAGTCGCTGGCGGGCACGGAGCAGGGGCTCGACGACATCCGGGGCCTGACGCACGGGCTGAACCAGCAGGTGGTGGACCTGGGCACGCGCGCCCGCGAGGTGGGCCGGGTGTCGGAGGTGGTGAAGTCGCTGGCGGACCAGTCACACATGCTGGCCATCAACGCGGCCATCGAGGCGAGCCGCGCGGGCGAGCAGGGCCGGGGCTTCGCGGTGGTGGCGCGGCAGATGCGAGAGCTGGCGGACCAGTCCATCAAGGCGACGGGCCAGGTGCGCGGGTTGCTGGAAGGCATGGAGACCGCGACGGGCGAGGCGGTCGTGACGGCGGACAAGAGCTCCGCGGGCGTGGAGGCGGCGCTGGTGCCGCTGCGCAAGAGCGGCGAGCGGCTGCGGGAGCTCATCAAGCTGACGCACGAGTCCGCGTCCGCGGTGCGGCAGATTGCGGAAGCCGTGGCGCAGCAGCACGCGGGCGTGGATCAGCTGTTCAGCGCGGTGAGTGAGATGGATGAGCTGATGGCCGCGACGCTGCGACAGCTGGGCACGACGCAGGAGGCGGCGACGGCGGTGGCCCAGGCGACGGGGCAGGTGTCGGAGCTGGCGGAGCGGTACGTTTCGTAGCGGTGTGGCGGTCGGGGGGATGACCGCCGTGGGCTGGCCCTCCCCGGGTCTGGTAGAAGGCCGCCATGCTGACCTCCATCACGGTCGAGAACTTCCGAGGCATCGAGCGGCTCCACGTCGAAGGACTGGGACGTGTGAACCTCATCATCGGGAGGAACGACAGCGGGAAGACGGCGCTGATGGAGGCGCTGCTGTTGGCACGCGACCCTCGAAATGCAATTGGCATCCTGACTGCTCGGCAGCGCATGCGTGTCGCCAGCACCAACAATGCAGACCTGGCTGACTTCGATGAGTTCTGGCTGCCCATCTTCCACCGGATGGATGCTCTCGCTGGCTTTCGCATCCACAGCACTTCATTCGCGGATCGACCTTCGACGCTTGCAGTCACAAAGGAGCCTGTAGACGAGCCCATGACGATTGACGGCGTCAGAGCCTCTGTCGTCATTCCTGCGTGGACCTTGAAAGCCACCGTCACGGGCGGGCGCCATGAGACGACCTCCGTCATCGACCAAACAGCCACGGGTGAGAAGCTCCCAACGGCGCAAACAAACATTCCAAGCCGTTGGATCTCCCCGAGCCCAGTCATTGGTAGCGAGGACATCCGAGCTTTTTCAAAGCTCAAGCAGCAAGGGCGTGATGAAGCGGTAACAGAGCTTCTCCGCTATGTGAACGATCAGATCTCAGGAGTCGAACTGCTCGCGCCAACGGGCAACCGTGTGAGTGTCTACGTTCGCTTACGACGCGAAGGGCTGGTTCCGCTCCTCATGATGGGGGAAGGAATGAAGCGCTACTTCGAGTTCGCGGTTTCGTTCGCAGCCACAGACGGCGCTTCGATCCACATTGATGAGATCGAAAATGGCCTCCATCACAGCGTGATGGAGCCCTTGTGGGCCTGGATCTCCAGAGCGACCCAAGCGAAATTCGCTCAGGTCTTCGCGACAACGCACTCCGAGGAGTGCGTCCAAGCCGCTTCACGCGTCTTCAAGGCACAGAATGACGTCGGACTACGCGTCATTCGGCTCGACAAGCAGGAGCATGAAACCAAGGCCGTCGTCTATGACCGCGACCTTGTTGAAGCCGCCGAGCGGATGGGAGTGGAGATCCGCGGATGAGCCTTCCTGGCAATGGTCCATTTCCCACAAGGCCTTTCGGCTTGCTGCTTGTGGAAGGCGGAGACGAGCAGAAGCTCTGTAAGGCTGTCGCAGGCCCTACCGTTTGGAGTGGACTCGTCTGCTGGAAGGCCAGTGGACGCGCAGCTCTTCCGACTCTGGCGAAGCTCGCGCTCCTGGATCCCAGCTTCGATCATGCGCGCAGTGTCGGCGTCCTGCTCGACATGGAAGATGACTTGGCAGAAACCCATGCCCTCATTGAACGGATCCGCGCAGCACTCAACGTCACCACGCCTTTCGTGCACGGCGCCTTCGTTCCAGGCGCCGCCCCCAAGGTGGGCATCTTCGTCTCACCGGACGGACAGCAGACCGGCAGCATCGACGGGCTCTGCAAACAAGCCGTGCGGAATCCGGCGCTGGCCTCCTGCGTGGACACCCTCGTCGCTTGCGCAGGACAGCCTCACACCACGCAGGCGCGCGGCATGAAGGGCTGGCTCGATGCGTACCTCGCCATGCAGCCCGAGCCTCTTCGTCTGCACCAAGCGCTGGACAACTCCAAGGTCTTCGACCTGAACCACGCGGCCTTCACCCCGCTCCGCGCCTTCCTCCAAGCCCTCTGACTTGCGCCCGGTGCGCGGACACCGTTAGCCTCCCCAGCGGTCGAAAAACGGCGGACCGGTTCGGTGAGCCCCGGTCACTTCCATGGTGGAAGCGCTTGTCCGTCTCCTTCGGGATTCAGGACCCACGGCCCTTCGAAGGCATTCGTGTGCCTTCGCGAGGTCCACCATGAAGCTGAATCACCTTGATCTGCAGGTCCCCGACGTCCAGGCCACCGCCCGCTTCTTCATGCGCTACTGCGGCTTCACGTCGCACGCGAAGAACCATGACTCGCCCGCCATCGCCATGCTCGGCGGGACGGATGGCTTCGTGCTCATCCTCCAGCGCCGCAAGCGCGACTCCGACGTCTTCCCCGAGGACTTCCACGTCGGCTTCCTCCAGGACTCCGAAGCCCCCGTGCTCGCCTTCCGTGAGCGCGTGAAGGCAGACGGCCTGGAGGTGTCCGACGTCATCCGCAACAACCGGGGCACCCTCGTCTACTGCCGCGCTCCGGGCGGCATCCTCGTGGAGGTGAGCTGCCGCCCCTGAAAAGGGTCAGCCGGTGCTCTGAAGCGTGAGCTCTTCCCGGGACGTGGACCTCCACTCCCGGGAGTGCCAGTCGAGCTGCTGGGGACGCGGCAGCTTCCATTCGAGCTGACGCACCCGAGGAAGCTCGACGGGCCTCGGCCGCGTGGCCATCCCCTTCCCACTCACGATGCGGATCAGGCGCATCAACTGGTCCCGGTCGAGACGGATGCGCCCGTAATGGGAGAGCTGGATGGCCTCCAGCTCCGCCGCATCGATGCGGGAGCCATGGTGGGCAACGTAACGCGCGAGCCGGGGTCCCAGCGCGTAGTGGAGCTTCCGCGCCGTGAGGAGGGACCGGACCACACAGAGGCCCGCGTAGGGGTTCTCCTCCAGGTTGATGTCGAGCACCTGCTCACGGACCGCGCGGAAGAAGGGTTCTCCATAGACCCGCCGCGCACGACCCTTCCGGGTGTCCAACTCCGCGGCCACGGCTTCCACGTTGAGGAACGTCGTCCGGGGCAGGTGCGCGAAGTCCCCGCCATGCACCAGCTTCTGCTGGAAGGCCCAGGTGGATTCCAGGGTCCAGATGTCCACGGGGAGTTTCTGAACCTGGAGATGCAAACCTCCGAACCGGTTGACCCGGACCAACTCCCGGGAGAACGCGGCTCGCAGCGCGGGCCCCGTCGCGCCCGCCACGACCAGGTCCACGTCCCGGGGCGCCGCCGTCGCCGACACGGCCAGCAGGTCCCGCAGCGTGCCGCCGAAGACGAAGACGTGCCAGTCATGCTCCCGGAAGACGTCCAGGAGCGACCGCATCGCACCGTGCCAGGGATGCGGCACACGGGTGACGAAATCGCTCAGACGCTTGCGCAGGACCCGCCGCGGGTCATGGAGGATGGCGCTATCCGTGGGTGAGCTGCGCATGGAGGCTGCAAGCAAAGGTGTCTGTCATTCCACAGACGTAGTCGGTCACCAACTGGATGCGATGGTACAGCGGAGGAAGGCTCGAGTTCTCGCAGGCGGACTCGAACGCGGTCCGGTAGTTCCTCGACAACAGGTTGTAGACCTTGCCTTCAGGGCTCTTGTTGAACTTCTTCCAGTCCTTGCCCGCGGTGTCCACGGGGACCGGACACCCCTGAGCCCCCTCCCAGAAGATGTCCATCAACCCATGGATGACCCGGCGGCCCAGGGTCTCCAGCCGGAGCGTCTCCGGGGCGTTGTAGACGCGCTCGCGCCCGAAGCGCTTGCACACCTCGATGAGCCGCGACGCCCCACTGGCACCGATGAGGTCTCCCTGCTCCAGCGACTCTCCCTGCATGAGCCGCGCGTAGTTCCGCTGGAAGGCCGCGAGGATTTCCCGCTTGGCGTGACCAATGACCATCGTCCGGAAGTGCTGCGCGAGAGCCTCGTCCCGAGCCCGCCCTTCCAGCGGCGTGTCCGCTTTCTCGATGTAGTCATGGACGCTCTTGAGGACGGTCTTCGCCATGCCCGAGTCGTCGTGCTTCTCCAGGAAGGCTTCGACCTCCGGCCAGCCTACGAGGCCCTTCTTGACCCCGTCCTCGATGTCCACGGTCGCGTAGACCATGTCGTCACAGGCCTCGACGAGGTACGCGATGGGGTTGCGCGCGGTCCCGGTTCCGGTGAGCGACCGGACCCTGTCCACAAGGCGCTGCTCCGAGGCGAAATAGCCGGGCTTCTTCCTGTCGGCGGGACCGGTGTCGGACGTCTCATCCGAGGCCGCCGTGTATTTCATCGCGGCCGACAGCGTGCCCACCGTCAGGTTCAGCCCGTAGGAATCCGCGAGCAGTTGAAGGCGCGACACGATGCGCAGCGTCTGGGCGTTTCCCTCGAACCGCAAGAAATCACTCCGGAGCTGGCCGGCACGCACGGTCGCGGTCTCTGCCTCATGAAGGAGCCCCTGCCCCTCCGATCCGAAGTGCGTCCGGAACCAACTCCCAATGGCCTCTTCGCCCGCATGGCCGAACGGAGGATTTCCCAGGTCGTGAATGAGGCCGCACGTCGCCGCGATGGCCTCGATGTCGAGCACCTGCTGGCTGGAATCGAGGTGGCCCTCGCGCAGCATCCAGCGGGCCGCGCCACGCGCGAGTCCCCGGGCCAGCGTCGAGACCTCCAGGGAATGCGTCAGGCGCGTCCGGACCGCGTCGTTCGGCTCCAGCGGAAACACCTGGGTCTTGTCCTTGAGGCGCCGGACCGGAGTGGAGAAGACGGTCCGGTCATAGTCCCGATCGAACTCGGACCGGCCATCGTCCTCCAGCGAAGCAGAGGCCCGTCCGCCCTCGGCCTCGCGGATCCGCGTGTCACACAGCAAGCGCTTCCAATCCAACGCCATGGTGTCCCCCCATTTCGACGACGCCGCCGAACCTAGCGGGGAGGTCTGACATGAGAGGACCCGGCGCGTGTCTTCAGCCGCTCCGCGCCATGCGGAGCGGCGCCTGTTCTCCGGCGTCCTCCATGGGCGGCACGTAAGGCCAGCCCTTCAGCGGCCCCTTGCCGGCTTCGCGCGTGAGATAGTCCGCCGCGATGTTCGCGCTCTCCATGATGGTCAGGAGCCCGCTTCCCGGGTGCGTCCCTCCGCCCACGAAGTACAGCCCCTCCACCTGCGCGTTCTTCACTCGCGGCCGCAGCGGGCCCAATTGCATCCAGGTGTGCGACAGGTTGAACACCGCTCCCCGGAACACGTTGAAGTCGTCCCTCCACGTCTCCGCCGTGAAGTAGCGCTCAGCCTTCACGTGCTCTCGCAATCCCTTGATGCCCACCTTCTCCAGCATCTTCGGGATGCGCTCGCGCAACGTCGCTTCCGTCTTCGCCCAGTCCACCGGGCGCGCCGTGTTGGGCGTGGGCACCAGCACGTACAGCGTCGAGTGCCCCTTCGGTGCTCCCGTGCCGTCCGTCACTCCCGGGTTGCACACGTAGAAGGGCGGGTCGTCCACGTCCACCGTGCGGTCCTCCAGCGCGTCCTTGTCCGTGCGCCTCGCGCTCTCCGACAGGTAGATGAGGTGGTGCGGCAGGTCCGCGTACGTCGTGTCCAACCCGTAGTACGCCATGAACGTGCTGCACGAATACTTCGCCCGCTCCAACGCCCCGTCCGACAGCCTCGAGCCCTCCCGCAGCTCCGGCGCCAACAGCTTCTGCGCCGCGTACGCCAGGTCCGCGTTCACCACCACCGCGTCCGCGTCCAACACCTCGCCGCTCGCGAGCTTCACTCCCACCGCGCGCCCGGCCTCCGTGCGCACCTGCTCCACCGCCGTGCCCATCCGGAACGTCACGCCCAGGTCCTGGGCGCACCTCATCATCCCTCGCGACAGCTCCCGGAAACCGCCCTGCACGTGCCACACGCCGAAGCACAGCTCGATGAACGGAATCACGCTGAACACCGAGGAGCACGTCGTCGGGTGCAGCCCCAGGTACTTCGACGGATACGCCAGCGCGTATGTCATCCGGTCGTCGTGGAAGAACGAATCCAGCTGCCGGTAGAGCGTCTGCCACGGCTTGAAACGCAGCGTGGGCGCGAGCCTCCAAGGCGCGTAGTAGTCCAGGCTGCCCGCGTTCGTGCAGATGAACTTCTCGTACGCGAGCGCGTACTTCCTCCTCCCGTCCTCCATCCACTCCTGGAGCGCGCGCCCCTTCCCTGCTCCGAACTTCTCCAGGTCCTGGCCCATCCGCTCCAGGTCCCTCCGCGTGTCCAGGTGCGTGCCGTCCCAGAAGTGCACGCGCGTGTTCGGGTCCACCGGCACCAACGTGACGTAGTCCTCCAGCTGCTTCCCCGCGCGCCAGAAGATCTGCTTCAGGATGCCCGGCAGCTGGAGGATGGACGGGCCCGTGTCCACCGCGTACTCGCCGTCCTGCCCGAGCGTGAGGCCTTTCATCCTGCCGCCGGGCACCGCGTCCTTCTCCACCACGGTGACCCGGAAGCCCTGCCCCGCGAGGTTGATGGCGGCCGTCAGGCCTCCCGGGCCCGCGCCCACGACGATGACGTGCTGAACCATGTGCCTCACGATGCCCGGCCCCATGCCACCTGGCGACATCCCTTGAGGACGGCCCGGACGAAAAAGCGTTTCCGTCCGGGACTCCTGGCGTCCCGCCGGGCGTTGGCTTCAGGCAGAGGCCCCACGCCATCCCCTCGGAGCGTTCTCTGGAAGACGGGCCCACATCCTGAATCCCCAGGGTGACCTGCCTCCTGTAGCCTGCGACGCGCATCCATGAATCCCCCCTCGGAGGCCGGCCCACAGGAAGTCCTGCTGTTCACCCTGGAGCGGCAGCGCTACGGCCTGCCCGTGGAGGACGTGCGCGAGTTGGTGCGCGCCGCGCGCCTCACGCCCCTGCCCCAGGCCCCCGACGTGGTGGAGGGCCTGCTCAACCTGCGCGGTGAGCTGCTGCCCGTGCTGGACCTGCGCCGCCGCTTCCGCCACCCCGCTCGCGCCCTGTCCCCCATGGACCACTTCATCGTCGCCTCCACCGGTGGACGGCTGGTGGCGATGCGCGTGGACCGGGCCGAAGGGCTGCACGCCGTCACCCCCGGGGAGTGGGACCCGTCTCCCCGGGAGCTGCCGGGCGTGGGGTACGTGGCCGGCGCCGCGAAGCTGACGGACGGGCTGGTGCTCGTGCACGACCTGCGCTCCTTCCTCTCCGAGGCGGAGGCCCTGCAACTCGACAGCGCGCTCGGAGCCCTTCCGGAGCCTGCTTGATTGGCGGCGTCCTGCCCCCGGGATTCAAGGAGGTGCTCGCCCTGGTGGAGCAGCGCGCCGGGCTCGCCGCGCCCAGCTGCCTGGCCGCCGCGCTGGAAGGCATCCAGCGCGCCATGGCCCGCGCCAACCAGGACGACGTGGAGGTCTACCTGCGCGAGGTGTCGTTCGACAACGCGCTCCTGGACGACCTGCTCACCGAGCTCACCATCGGGGAGACGTACTTCTTCCGCACCCACGAGCACTTCGACCACCTGCGCCGCGTGGTGCTGCCGGAATTACACGAGCGCCAGGGGCCCGGCCACCTGCTGCGCGCGTGGAGCGCGGCGTGCTCCTCCGGCGAGGAGCCCTACTCCATCACCGCGCTGCTGATGGCCGAGGGCTGGGAAGACCACATGACGGTGCGCGCGACGGACGTGTCGCGCACGGCGCTCCGCCGCGCCCAGCAGGCCCGCTACACGGATTGGTCCCTGCGCGGCCCTTCCGCGGACCGCATGCGTCCCCACCTCAAGCAGGAGGGCCGCTTCTACCAGCTGTCGCAGGACGTGAAGCGCCACGTGCAGCTGGGCTACCTCAACCTGGCGCTGGAGACGTGGCCCTCGGCGGAGAGCGGCCTCTGGCAGCTGGACGTCATCTTCTGCCGCAACGTCCTCATCTACTTCAACCGCGCCACCATCGAGGGCGTGGCGCGCAGGCTCCATGCGTCCCTGGACGACGGCGGGTACCTGTTCACGGGTCCGTCGGATCCGCCGCTCGGGGACTACGCGCCGTTCGAGCCCGTCCTCACGGAGTGGGGCGTGCTGTACCGCAAGCCCCTGGCCGGCTCGAACGCCGGGCACTTCGTCCCGCTCCAGCCCCTGGCGCCCCTGCGCGCGGATGGCACGCCCTTCACCGTGGGCACGCCGGGTGCTGTCTCCAGCGGTCGTCCCGGAGCGGGTTCGCTCCCCGCGGTGGCCCCTGGCGCCTCCGCGTCTCCGGGAGCCCGGCCGTCTCCGGCGGGAGGTTCCTCGGGAGTCGCGCCGGGGACGTTCACCGCCGGAGCGGATGGAGTGACCGCGGGTGTCTCCCCGCCGTGGGCGTCAGGGACCGGCACGTCAGCCTCGGGGGGCGGCTCCCATGGCGGCGCTCCCATTTCGGGCCTCGGGCCTGCCGGCGGTGGTGCGCCCTCGTCGGCGGGAGCCCTCTCCGGCGGCGCTCCCGCTTCGGGGGCTCCGACGGCTCGCACCGGTGATGCGTCCACGTCTGGCACGCGCACCCGCTTCACGCTCAGCGTGGAGGCCCTGGAGGCCGTGCGGGCGGCGCTGGCCCGCGGCGACTGGCGCGAGGCGGCCCGGCGGGCGGGGGCCCAATCGGCCGACCCGGAGGGCGCCCTGGCCGCGGTTCGTGCACTGGCCAACCTGGATCCGCGCGCGGCGCTGTTCGCCTGCGAGGAGGCCTCGGTTCGTCACCCACTGGTCGCCGGTCTGCGGTATCTGGAGGCCCTGCTGCTCCTGGGACAGGCGCGGCTGTCCGACGCGGAGAGAGCCGCCCGGCAGGCGCTCTACCTGGAGCCGGGGCTCGCGGTGGGCCACCTGCTCATGGGCCACGTGCTGCGCCGGCAGGACCAGACCGCCGCCGCGGCCCGGGCCTACCGCGAGGCGGAAGGGCTGTGCCGGAAGCTGCCGCCAGAGGCGCTGGTGCCGCTGGCGGAAGGTGAGCGGGCCGGAGCGCTGGCGGACGTGGCCCGCGCGGAGTGGCGGCGCCTGGAGCGGACGGAAGGCTAGAGAGGCGAGCGGATGCCGAAGCGCGAGGGAAACATCGACTGGGACAAGGCCCGGGCCCGTCTGGAAGCGCTGGAGCGCGCCACCGAGGCGCGCGACACCTTCACCGACGAGGCGGCCCTCGCCGCGCTCGACGCGCGCGCCCTCGCCCTGGCCCGCCCGGCGGAAATCCCCGTGCTGCCCGGCAGCCAGCGGGAGATGGTCCGCTTCCGGGCCGCGGGCCAGCTGTATGCCCTGGAGTCGCGCTTCATCCTGGAGGTCATGCGCGCGCCGGAGCTCACCCTGCTGCCGGGCTCGCCGCCGCTGCTGCGCGGCCTGACGCTCCTGCGCGGAGAGGTGCTGCCCGTGGTGGAGCTGGCGCCGCTGTTCGGCCGGCCCTCGGAGCAGGGCACCGGCCCCGTGCTGGTGGTGGGCACGGCCCGCGCGGAGCTGGGCCTGCGCACGGATGAGGTGATGGAGGTGGCGGTGCTGACGGTCACGGAGCTGTTGCCCGCGCCCTCCTCCCTGGAAGAGGAAGCGGGCGCGCTGGTGTCCGGCGTCAGCCCCGACGGCACGCTCGTCCTGGAGGGAGAGGCCCTCCTCGCCGACGAGCGTCTCGTGTTCGAGCTTTCCGAAGAAGGAGTCGCATGAGCATCGGGAATCGCATCGCGCTGGGCTTCGGGCTGTCCCTGCTGGTCCTGCTGATCATCGCCGGAGTGGCCTTCCAGGGCGCCCAGCAGCTCACCACCACCACGGAGGGCCTGCTGGAGGCCCACAACAACTACAAGATGCTGCGCGAGGCGCGCGCCCTCATCGTGGACGCGGAGACCGGCCAGCGCGGCTTCCTCCTCACCGGCGACGAGAGCTACCTGCGCCCGTACCAGAACGCCCTCACCGAGCTGCGCGCGGACATGGACGCCCTGCGCCCCGCGATGGCGAAGTACCCCGACCAGCGCTCGCGCTTCACGAAGCTGGAGCCGCTGGTCGCGAGCAAGCTGGACGAGGTGGCCGACACCATCCGCCTGCGCCGCGAGCAGGGCTTCGAGGCGGCCCAGACCGTGGTGAAGACCAACCGCGGCCAGCGGGAGATGGAGGTCATCCGGGAGCTCATCGCGGAGATGCGCGAGACGGAGGAGGACCGCTGGAGGCAGTACTCCGACGCCGCCACCCAGGCCGCGCAGCGCAGCGTCTGGGTGCTGGCGCTGGGCACCCTCCTGGGCCTGGCCATCGTGGGCGTGGGCAGCTTCGTCATCACCCGCGGCATCACCGACCCCCTGCGCAAGCTCACCTTCGGCGCGGAGCAGCTGGGCAAGGGCGACCTCACCCACCGCATCGACGTGCGCGGCAAGGACGAGATGGCCGACCTGGCCGGCGCCTTCAACGCCATGGCGGAGCGCCGCCAGCAGGCGGAAATCCAGCTGGCGAAGCAGTCCGAGCAGCGCGAGCACACGCTCAAGACCGTGGCGGAGTTCGTCAACCAGCTGGCCGGCGCGTCCTCCGAAATCCTCGCCAGCACCACCGAGCAGGTGGCCGGCGCCCAGGAGCAGGGCACCGCCGTCACGGAGACGGTGAGCACCATCGAGGAGATCACCAAGACGTCGGAAGAGGCCGCCGGCCGCGCCCGCGCGGTGAGCGAGTCCGCCCGTCACTCCGAGGAGGTGGGCCGCTCCGGCCGCCGCGCCGTGGAGGAGGCGGTGTCCTCCATGGGCGCCGTGCGTGACCAGGTGGAGTCCATCGCGTCGCGCATCCTCGCCCTGGCCGAGCAGGCCCAGGCCATTGGCGACATCATCACCACCGTCAACGACATCTCCGAGCAGACGCACATGCTCGCGCTCAACGCGTCCATTGAAGCGAGCCGCGCGGGCGAGCACGGCCGCGGCTTCGCCGTCGTCGCCTCCGAGGTGAAGGCCCTGGCGGACCAGTCCAAGAAGGCCACCGCGCAGGTGCGGCAGATCCTGGGACAAATCCAGAAGGCCACCCACGGCGCGGTGATGACCACGGAGGAGGGCACCAAGAGCGTGTCCGCCGCCACGCGCGTCGTCACCGAAGCGGGCGCCACCATCCAGCAGCTGGCGGACCTGCTCACGCAGGCGTCGCTCACGGCCGCGCAGATCGCCGCGTCCGCCAACCAGCAGGCCACCGGCATCGGGCAGATCCGCCAGGCGATGCACGACGTGAACCAGGCCACGCAGCAGGGGCTCATCTCGTCGCGGCAGACGGAGCGCGCGATGCAGGACATCAACGCCATGGGCCAGAAGTTGAAGGGGCTGCTCGGGGAGTTCGGGCGCTAACCCATGGATCGCGACAGGCTGGCGCAGGCACTGCTGGACTCGTTCCTGGAGGAGCTGGAGGGGCACGTCGTGTCCCTCAACCGGGACCTGCTCGCGCTGGAGCAGGCCCCGGCGCGCGCGAAGGAGCTCGTCCCGGGCATCCTGCGGACGCTGCACAGCGTGAAGGGCGCGTCTCGCGCGGCCAGCGCCAGCATGGTGGAGAACGCCTGCCACCGCATGGAGGAGGTGCTGGAGCCGCTCATCCACGGGCGCGCGCCGTCGCCGGACCTCTTCGAGCTGTGCTTCGCCACCGTGGACGCGCTGGACGACGCGGGCCGCCGCCTGGCCGCGCGCCAGGACCTGTCCGGCTCACCGCTGGAGGCGCTGCTGCCCCAGTTGGAGCAGGCCGCGCACGGCTCGCCCACCCAGCCTCCAGTGCCCGCGCCGAAGTCGGCGCCGCCCGCCCCTGCTCCCCACGAGAAGCCCGCGGAGGCCGAGCCGGAGCTCTCCTTCCCCTCGCAGGCCAGCGGGGAGATGCTGCCGGTGCGCGTGTCCGGGCAGAAGCTGGACGCGCTGCTGGGCCGCAGTGGTGAGTTGCGCGTGGCGATGCTGCGCCTGGAGGGCCACGCCGAATCCCTGGAGGCGCTGCGCGACGACGTGATGGGGCTGCGCGAGCGGGTGCGCGGCACGCAGTCCGAGGCGACGCTGCGCCGCGTGGAGCTGGAGCTGGCGCGGGTGGCGCGCGTGCTGGCGCAGGACCGCCGCGCGCTGTTCCAGTCCTCCACCGGCCTGGATGATGAGGTGCGCCGCGCGCGCATGCTCCCCTTCGAGGAGGGCTGCACCGGCCTGGAGCGCGCCGCGCGCGACGTGGCGCACAGCCTGGGCCGGCGCGTGCGCATGGAGGTGCACGGCGGCGGGCTGGACCTGGACCGCTCGCTGCTCCAGTCCCTGCGCGAACCGCTGCTGCACCTGGTGCGCAACGCGGTGGCGCACGGCCTGGAGGCGCCGGAGGAGCGCGTGCGCCACGGCAAGCCGGAGGAGGGCCGCGTGGTGCTGTCCGCGCGGCTTCGCGGCAGCCGGGTGGAGGTGGCGGTGGAGGACGACGGGCGCGGCCTGGACCTGGAGGCGCTGCGCGAGCGCGCGCGGGCCCGGGGCATGGAAGCGCCCGAGGACGACGAGGACGCGGCGCGGCTCGTGTTCCTGCCGGGCCTGTCCACCGCGGCGAAGGTGACGGCGGTGTCCGGCCGGGGCGTGGGCCTGGACGTGGTGCGCGCCCAGGTGGAGGCCCTGCGCGGCAGCGTGGAGGTGGCCTTCAAGGCGGGCCAGGGCACCCGCTTCACGCTGGACGTGCCCCTCACCCTGAGCACCCTGCGCGTGCTGCTGGTGTCCGTGGGCGGGCAGGCGCTGGCGCTCGCCAGCGAGGGCGTGGACCGGCTGTTGCGCCTGGCGCCCTCCGACGTGCGCGAGGTGGAGGGCCGCATGTCCTGGGTGACGCCGGAGGCGCTGGTGCCGCTGGCGTCGCTCGCGGGCGTGCTGGAGTTGCCCCCGGGGCCGCCGAAGTCGCGGCCCCCCGCGGTGGTGCTGTCCGCGGGCACCGCGCAGGCGGCGCTGGTGGTGGACGAGGTCATCGCGGAGCAGGAGGTGCTGGTGCGCTCGCTGGGCAGCCGCGTGAAGCGGGCCCGGCACGTGGCCGCCGCCGCGGTGCTGCCGGATGGGCGCATGGCGCTGCTGCTCAACCCCGCGTCACTGGTGCGGGCCGCGGGGGGACGCCCCTCCGCCCAGTTCTTCCCCACGCCCAAGGAGCAGGCGGTGCGCCGGCGCGTGGTGCTGGCGGACGACTCGCCCACGACGCGCATGCTGGAGCAGAGCATCCTGGAGGGCGCCGGCTACGATGTCACCGCGTGCGCGGACGGCGCGGAGGCGTGGGAGCGGCTCCAGGCGGGCGGCGCGGACGCGCTGGTGCTGGACGTGGAGATGCCGCGCATGGATGGCTTCCAGGTGACGGAGGCCGTGCGCACCTCTCCGCGCTTCGGACGGGTGCCGGTGGTGCTCGTCACGTCGCGAGAGAAGCCCGAGGACAAGGCGCGCGGCCTGCAAGCCGGCGCGAGCGCGTACATCGTGAAGAGCGCGTTTGACCCCACGAGTCTGCTGGAGACCCTGAGGCGACTGCTATGAAGACCGAACCGTTGCGCATCCTGGTGGCCGAGGACTCGCCCACCGCCCGGCGGCTGCTGGTGGAAATCCTGCGCACCGACCCGGCGCTTACCGTGGTGGGTGAGGCCAAGGACGGCCTGGAGGCGGTGGAGCTGTGCCAGCGCCTGCAGCCGAACCTGGTGACGATGGACATCCAGATGCCGCGCATGGACGGCCTGGACGCCACCCGCCGCATCATGACGGAGGTGCCCACGCCGGTGGTGGTGGTGTCCACGCTGGTGGAGCGCGACATCCAGACGTCCATGGCCGCGCTGAGGGCCGGGGCGTTGGCGGTGCTCCAGAAGCCGGTGGGCCCGGAGTCGCCGGACTTCGAGGCGGACAGCCGCCGCCTGCGCGACACGCTCAAGGCCATGGCCCAGGTGAAGGTGGTGCGCCGCCCGCCTGGAGCCGCTCCCACGCCTCCGCGCCGTCCGCGCACGCGGTGACATCGTAGCCGGCGCCCTCCAGGATGCTCTGCTCCAGCATGCGCGTCGTGGGCGAGTCG
>NZ_RAWQ01000141.1:0-28569 GCF_003668965.1 Corallococcus sp. AB030 | reverse complement strand
CCACCGCACGCACCCGGCCGACAGGGGTCCCGGGCCGGGTGCGTGCGGTGGAGGGGGCCCGCGCATGAAGCGGTTGCTCATCGTGGACGACGAGTTCGCCATCGTGGAGGCGCTCGAGGACATCCTGTCCCTCGAAGGCTACGACATCGTCACCGCGTACAACGGCGACGAGGGTCTCCAGCGGCTCATGACCTCCAAGCCGGACCTGGTGCTGTTGGATTTGATGATGCCGGTGATGGACGGCGGAGAGCTGCTGCGCCGCATCCGCGCCCATCCGGACCTGTGCGACCTGCCCGTGGTGGTGATGAGCGCGGGCCGCCTCACGGACGAGGAGCGCCGCGCCAGCTCCCACTTCCTCGCCAAGCCCTTCGAGCTGGACGACCTGCTGGGCACCATCGCGAAGCAGCTGCCCGCGGACGGGGCCCTCGCCTGAGGGCTGCGATTAGCCAGGCGTCGCGCGGAAGAGGACGTCGCGGTAGTACTGCAGCTCGCTGATGCTGGAGCGCAGGTCCGCGAGCGCGGTGTGCCCGCTGGGCGGCTTGCGCGGCTCCACCAGCGCCGGGTACCAGGCGCGCGTAATCACCTTGAGGCTCGTCACGTCCACCATGCGGTAGTGCAGGTAGCGGTCCACCATGGGCATGTGGTCGATGAGGAAGCGCCGGTCCGTGTGGATGGAGTTGCCCGCGAGGATGCCCTCGCCCAGGTCGCAGTAGTCCGCGATGAAGGACGTCACCTCGCGCTCCACCACGCGCAGGGACGACGTGGACGCGCGCACCTTCTCCAGCAGGCCGTTCTTCGTGTGCATCTCGCGCACGACGGGCTCCATGCGCTGGAGCATCTCCTCCGGCTGCCAGACGACGCGCTCGAACTCGCCCATGGGGCGCAGGTCCGGGCCGGTGACGATGATGCCCACCTCGATGATGCCGCAGGTATTGGGGTCCAGCCCGGTCATCTCCAGGTCGAGCCATACAAAGCGGATGTCACGGGAAGCCATGTCCGGAAGGGTCCTGGTCGCGAAGAGGAAGACGCCCCCTATAGCAGCCCGGAGCCCCGGCGCACCCCCTCCGTGGACGAATCGTCCCGCCGCGCCCGCCTGCCTCCCTAGAAGTCCACCAGCGCCTCGGCGGTCCACACGCCCTCCGGCCCTTGGCGCACGGACACCTGGGTGAGCGACGCGCCCGTCAGCGCCACGTGGGTGCCATGGCGCGCCTGTCCCGCGCGCTCGCCGAAGCCGTGGCCGAAGAGGTTCAGCCCGTCCAGCCGCACCACGAAGCACTGGAAGCGCAGGCGCCGTCCGGCCATCGCGCCCACCACCGCCCGCAGCCAGTCCGCGAGCAGCTGGTCATGGTCCGAGGACTGGCAGTCCACCTCCAGCTCCTCGTGCGCCTCCACGCTGCGCGGGTCCGTCACCAACGCGCAGAGTCCCAGCGCCGCCATCTCGAAGGCCTGCTCCATGGAGCGGCCCACGCCCCGCACCCCAAGCAGCTCCTCGCGCGTGAAGTGCTCCCAGTGCGTCCGGGGCCTGCTGTCATCCGCATGCACGGTTTCCACATCCATACGCCCTCCTCATGTCCTCGTCGTCATCCGCTTTGCGTTCCCGAAAGCCCGTCAGAACCACCACCCGCCCGCCACGTCCGGAGCCACGCCCTGCGGCCGGGCGGGGCTGGCCTCCCGGGCGCGCGTGAGCCAGCGCCGCAGCTCGTCCTGGGTGAGCGCGGGGAAGGTGTCGTAGGCCTCGGAGACCTCGCGCAGCGCGGGGTCCAGCGTCAGCGCGTGCACCGCGTCCGCGCGGCCCCGGACGAGCTCCAGCGCGCGCGGCGTCGCCACGCCCACCGCCACGATGCGCCGGCGCACGCCCTGCTGCTTCAGCGCCAGGAGCGCCGCGGTCACGGTGGCGCCCGTCACCATCCCGTCATCCACCAGCAGCGCCGTGCAGCCGCGGATCCGCGGCGTGAGGCCGCCTCGCAGCTGCCGGGCCTGATGCTCCACGTCGTCCACCTCCTCGTGCACGAAGCGCTGGAGCGTCTCCCCGGGCAGCTTCGCCTG
Organism: Corallococcus sp. AB030; assembly: GCF_003668965.1. Lineage (NCBI taxonomy): Bacteria > Pseudomonadati > Myxococcota > Myxococcia > Myxococcales > Myxococcaceae > Corallococcus > Corallococcus sp. AB030. Next base: position 26,523 of record NZ_RAWQ01000141.1, on the reverse strand, counting down.
GCTTGCGGCCTGGGGGTCCAGGTACAGCCCGCCGCCTTCCGTCACCGCGCCCAGCATGAGGCGGCCCCCCGGCACGCGCAGCCGCCGCGCCACCCACAGGTCCAGGGGAGCCCTCAGTGCCCGGGCCACCTCGTACGCCACGCGCAGCCCGCCGCGCGTCAGCCCCAGGACGCACACGTCCCCGGAGCGGTAGGGCGCCAACACCCCCGCGAGCTTCTGCCCCGCCTCCGCCCTGTCCCGGAAACGCATCGGTCTGCCTCCACCCCCGGAAGGTGCTCTTCCCTTCGGAGTGTGTCGGCGGAGGCACGTTCAGTGGCTCTCCTGGCGGCATGCCCGGGGGGCCAGGGCACCGCGAGCACCTCCCGCGCTAGGGTGCGGCCCATGACGCCCATCGCCCTCGTCGTCGGCAGTGCCAGTCCCCACCTCGGCCGTGCGCTCGCCCAGGCGTTCGGCGCGGAGCCGGTGGGGGTGAAGCGGGAGCGCTTCCCGGATGGAGAACTGCACATCGAGGTGCCCCCGGAGGAGGTGCGCGGCCGCCGCGTCGTCATCCTCCAGTCCTCCACCCCACCCGTGGGCGAGAACCTGATGGAGCTGCTGCTGCTCGCGGACGCGTGCTGGCGGGCGGGCGCGGCCTCGATGGAGGCGGTGATTCCATACGTGGGCTATGCGCGCCAGGACCGGCGGGCCCGGCCGGGCGAGCCCCTGGGCGGCCGTCTGGTGGCGGACATGGTGTCCCATGGCCGCTTCACGCGCGTGTTCACCGTGGACCTGCACAACCCGGCGCTGGAGGGCTGCTTCGGCGCCCCGCTGGAGCACCTGTCCGCGCTGCCACTGCTGGCGGACGCGCTGCGCCCCCACGTCACCGACACGACCGTGGTGGTGGCGCCGGACCTGGGCGCGGTGAAGCGGGCGGAGGCGCTGGCGAAGCTGCTCGGCCGTCCGTGGGCGGTGGTGCACAAGGCGCGGCTGAGCGGCAACGACGTGGAGACGCTGGGCCTCTTGGGCCAGGTGCGCGGCATGCGCCCCATCCTGGTGGACGACATGGTGTCCACCGGCGGCACGCTGGCGGCGGCGGCGAAGGAGCTCAAGGGAGAGGGCTGCGTGGACGACTTCATCCTCGCCACCACGCACGCCCTGCTGGTGGGCCCCGCGCTGGAGCGCCTGCACGGCGTGCCGGTGAAGCGGCTGGTCAGCACGGACAGTGTGGAGCACCGGCAGGACCTGCCCTTCCCCCACCAGGTGGTGACGCTGGCCCCGCTGCTCTTGCGCGCACTGCGGCCCGACGCGCGTTAGTCTGCCCGGCCATGTCCGACACGCTTCTGACGCAGCTCGACGCCGGGGTCTTCTCCGTCACCTTCAACCGGCCGGAGAAGAAGAACGCCTTCACCCACGCCATGTACGAGGCCGCCACCGCCGCCCTCCTGGAGGCGGACCGCCGCGACGACGTCCGGGTGGTCCTCCTGTCCGGCGCGGGCGGCGCGTTCACCGCGGGCAATGACATTGGCGACTTCCTGGAGCACCCGCCCACGGGCGAGGACAGCGCGGTGTTCCAGTACCTGCGCGCCCTGGCCGGCCTCTCCAAGCCCGTGCTGGCGGCGGTGGAGGGCGCGGCGGTGGGCATTGGCACCACCATGCTCCTGCACTGCGACTACGTGGTGGCCGGGGAGAAGACGCGCTTCAACATGCCCTTCGTCAACCTGGGCCTGTGCGCGGAAGGCGCCAGCAGCCTGCTGCTCCCGCGCATGGCGGGCTTCGCGCTGGCGTCGGAGCTGCTGCTGTTCGGCGACCCGTTCGACGCGGCCACCGCGCTGCGCGCCGGCATCATCAACAAGGCCGTCCCGGAGGCGCAGCTGAAGGAGGTCGCCACCGAGCGCGCCCGCGCCCTGGCCCAGCGTCCCGCCCAGGCCCTGAAGGTGACCAAGGCGCTCATCCGCGGCCCGCTGCGCGACCAGGTGGACGCCGCCCTCAAGCGCGAGGGCGCCGAGTTCGTCCAGCGCCTCGCGTCCGACGAAGCGAAGGAAGCCTTCATGTCCTTCATGTCGCGCGGCCGGAAGTAGGCCTTCCCGCCGCGACGCGTGCGGCACTCCCGGGTCCGCGTGCATGTCACGCGGACCCGGTGTCGTTTCAGGGACTGACTACCGCGGCGCGGGCGGCGCCTGCGGCGTCTTGGCCGGCTTGCCGGTCAGGAACGCCCCGATGCTCGCGCCCTGGGCCTCCTTCAGCGCGATGCACTGGTCCACGATTTCCAGCACCTGCCGCAGCACGCGCTCGGAGCCGGGCACCTTGTCCACGCGCGGCTCGAAGAGGGCGGCCACCTCCTGGCGCTTGCCCGCGTCGCAGTAGCCGGCGCCCATGTACGGCAGCCGCGAGCCCATGCCCTCCGGCAGCAGGCCCGGCTTGTCGTCGGTGCCCACCAGCGTGTCGAAGTTCGTCTTCAGGAACTCCACCGCGGTGTCGCGGGTGCGGGGGTCGCGGGACGCGCCCATCAGGAGCCACAGGTTCTCACGCATGTCCTGCTTCGGGTCGAGCAGCAGCTCCAGGTTCGCCTTCACCAGCTTCGGGTCCGTGGCGTGACTCAGGCCGCCCAGCAACTGCTGACGCTGGTAGCGGCTCGTCTCACCACGCAGGGCCTCCATCAGCTTCGTGTGCAGGGCCGCGTCCCCGTGCTCCACCGCGATGGCGAGCACCGCGCCCACGACGTCCGGCGCCACCGCCTTGCGGTCCTTGAGCCACTGCTCCGTCAGCGTGCGCGCTTCGGCGATGAGCTTCGGGTCGTCGCCCTCGTTGCCGGCGAGCTCCAGCAGGCGCGGACGCAAGAGGCGCAGGTCCTCGCTCTCACCGGCGCGCGGCTTGAAGCCCAGCTTGCGCGCGCGCGGTCCGAAGGTGTCGCGGACGTAGCGGGCGCGGTCCGCGTTCTGCGCCTCCGGGAGCAGCCGCGACGACACCAGGTCCATCAGCTCCAGGCCCGCCTCCAGCACCTGCCGGTCCGGGTCCTCCGCCACGCCGGTGAGCAGCGGCAGCGCGTCCGCCGCGGGCATGAGCCCCGCCTTCGCCAGCGCCAGCGAGTCACTCAGCAGCACCACCCGCTCCGCGCGCGACAGCTTCGACAGGCCGGACTTCATCAGCTTCGCGTGCGCATCACCCGCCAGGCGCATGCGGTAGTAGCCCGAGCCGTCCGCGTTGGGGAACACCCACGCCGGGCACGCCTTCGCCTCCGTCAGGGCGATCTCCGCCTTCTCCTCCGTCATCAGCGTGCACGCGGTGGCGTCCTTGCCCGCGCCCGGGTACTTCACGCACACCGGCACCTTCCACGACTGCGCCTCCGGGGCCTTGGAGCCCAGGCGCATGTAGCGCTGCTGGGTGAGGGCCACGCGCGGCTTGCCGCCGTCGCACAGCAGGGTCGCGGTGATGAAGGGCGCGCCCGTCTGGTCCAGGAAGCTGTTCATCACCTGGGACACGTCCTTGCCGGACTCGGCGGACAGCGCGTCCAGGAAGTCCTTCGCGGTGGCGTTCTTGCCCGCGTGCGCGCGGATGTAACGCTGGATGCCCTTCTGGAAGACGTCGCGGCCCAGCCACGTCTCCGCCATGGCCAGCACCGCGCTGCCCTTGCCGTAGGTGATGCCGTCGAAGGCGTTCTGGATGTCACCCGCGTTCTGGATGGGCTGGCGGATGAAGCGCGCGGCGACGAGGCTGTCCGCGTCCAGCGCGTCGTTGCGGGACTGCACGCGCTCCACCGGCGCGTCCCACGTGGGCTGGTACGTCTCCACGATGCGCGGGGTCATCCACGAGGCGAAGGACTCGTTGAGCCACAGGTCGTCCCACCACGCCAGGGTGACCAGGTCGCCGAACCACTGGTGCGCCAGTTCGTGCACCTGCACGTTCGCGAACGCGCGCTGGCGCCACACGGCGTCTTCCTCCGGCTTCGCCAGCGCGAGGCGCGAGTTGAACGTGACGAGGCCCGGGTTCTCCATGGCGCCGCCCATCAGCGGCACCGCGAGCACGTCCAGCTTCTCGTACGCGTAGGGGATGCCGAAGTACGCCTCCAGGCGCTCCAGGATTTCCGGCGTCACCTTCGCGGCCCACGCGCCTTCGCTCGCACGGCCGCGCGGCGTGATGATGCGCGTCTTCACCTGCTTCTGCCCCGCGTCGCGCGCGGGCAGGAAGTCGAACGGGCCCACGCCGAAGGCGATGAGGTAGCTGGGCAGGGGCTGCGTGGGGGCGAAGCGGTAGATGTGCCAGCCGTCCGCGCCCTTCTCCTCCGCGAGCTGCGGCGTGTTGGTGACGGCCACGTTGCCTTCCGGCACGTGGAAGGTGAGCTGCCACGGCACCTTGAAGCCGGGCTCGTCGAAGGACGGGAAGGCGCGGCGCGCGCCCAGTGGCTCGAACTGCGTGTAGATGTACCAGTCGCCGCCCTCGTTGACGCGGAAGGCGCCGGAGGTCTCACGCTCGGACGCGGTGCCCGTGTACGTGAGGTGCAGCTTCGCGCCGCCCACGGCCAGCGGCTTCGCCAGCGTCAGGCCGAGGAAGTCCTCGCCGGAGGAGGAGGCCTTGAGCGTCCGCGTGACGCCGCCCTGCTCCAGCGTGGCCTCCTTCACGATGAGGCCCTTGCCGTGCATCCAGATGACGTTCGTGGCCTTGGCCACCTCCAGCATGACGTCGACGGTGCCTTCGAAGGACTCCGCCTTCGGATCCATCTTCAAGACGATGGCGTACTTCGTGGGCCGCACGTCCTCAGGCAGCCGCAGCGTGGGGGGCGTGGGTGCCGTGGCCGCCTGGATGGCGGGCGTTTCAACGGCACCGGGAGCGGGAGCGTTACCCTGTCGGGCACCGCATGCCGCAAGGAAGGTTGCGGTGGCCAGGGCCACCGGACGGAGCAGGTTGGGCATGGCCGCGCAGTGTGGACCAGAGCAGCCTGGCAAGGTAGCGACGAGCAAGCGGTGCGTGGCCTTGCTGTCAGGTCGTGTTCGCGATGGAGTGCGCCGCCGTGTCCGCTCCCCTTTCATCGCATCCGCTGCCATCGCAAACGAACACCCCTCCCGAGGGGAAAAGGCCGCCGGAGCACCTGCGCCGCATCATCGGCTCGCCGCCGGGCCCCCTCGTGGCGTTCCTGACGCGAGGCGTCTGGGCGTTGCTCACCGCGTTGTCGCCGAAAGCGCGGGATGCGCTCGCACGCTTCGTGGCGAACCTGGCCTACACGCTGGGCATCCGCCGCAAGGTGGCGCTGGACAACCTGGCGCACGCCATGCCGGAGAAGAGTGAAGCCGAGCGCCACGACATCGCTCGGGGTGCGTACCTCACCATGGCGCGCGTGGTGGTGGAGTCGCTGCCCTCCGGGGACCGGATGACGTCGGACTGGGACCAGCAGGGCATCGAGGGCGAGGAGGCGTGGGCGGCGCTCAAGGCGCACGTGGCCACGGGCAAGGGCGCGCTGCTGGTGACGGCGCACTTCGGCAACTGGGAGCTGGTGGGCCAGATGCTGATCCGCTGGGGCATCCCGCTCAACGCGCTGGTGCGTCCGCTCAAGGGCGCGCTGAACACGCGCATCGCGGTGAACCGGTTGGGCGCGGGCGCGGGGCTCATCTATCCGAAGGGCGCCATCCAGGAGATTACGGAAGCGGTGAACCGCGGCGAGTCCGCGTACATGCTGCTGGACCAGGCGCTGCCCGCGAAGTCCGCGGTGTTCGTGCCCTTCTTCGGCCGGCTCGCGTCCACGACGCCCGCGATGGCGGTGGCCGCCGAACGCACGGGCGTGCCGGTGTTCGTGGTGATGGGCGTGCGGCCTCCGGGTCCTGGCGCGCGCTACAAGCTGGAGGTGGAGGGCCCCATCCTCCCGCCGCAACCCGGTGAGTGCGCGGACCCCATCACCGAGCACACCGCGCGAGTCACCGCGGCGATGGAGCGCGCCATCCGCCGGCACCCGGAGCAGTGGCTGTGGCTGCACCGCCGCTGGAAGGTGCAGCCCCCGGCGCTCGTGACGGCGCCGTCGCCCGGCCTCACCGAGGGCCCGCCGCAGAAGTAGCCCGCAGCGCCAGGGCGTGGTCCGCCATGCGTGATGCCGGTGGCCCTCCCGGCTCCACCGAGCACGAGGAGGCACCAGCGGTGCGACCCGGTGGGCCGCGCTACTCCACGACGACGCGGCGCAGGTGCGCGCCCAGGCGTGTCACCAGCTCGTAGTGAATGGTCTGCGCCCAGCCGGACAGGGACTCGGCGGACACGGACTCTTCTCCATCGCGGCCCAGGAGCGTGGCCGTCACCGGGCGCTCATCGGTCGTGGCTCGCGTCACGTCCACCATCAGGTGGTTCATCATCACGCGGCCCAGCACCGCGCACCGCCGCCCGTTCACCAGCACATGCGCCTTGCCGGACGCGAGGCGCGGATAGCCGTCGTAGTAGCCCACCGGCAATACAGCGATACGCGTGGGCTCCGGGCAGCGGTACGTGCAGCCGTAGCCCACGTACGCGCCCGCCGGCAGCCACTTCACCACCTGGCTCTTGCACCGCCACGACAGCACCGGCTTGAGCACCGGCAGCTCGCCCAGCACCAACCGCGCGGACAGCCGTGTCTCCGGTGAGGGCCACAAGCCGTACAGCGAGATGCCCACGCGCGCCGCCTCGAAGCGCGCCCGGGGCAGCACCAGCGCCGCGGCGCTCGCGGCGATGTGCCGCTGCAACGGCTTCGCGGGCTTCAGCTGCGCGGTCAGGTGCCCCAGCGCGGTCTCGAACGCGTCCAGCTGCGCCAGCGCGTACGCCTGCTCCGTCACGTCCTCCGTGTTGGCGAAGTGGCTGAGCACGCCCACCGGCTCGAATACGTCCGGCGCGTCCGCGAGGAACTGCGTCTCGCGAGGCAGCTGATCCAACGTGAAGCCCTCGCGGCCCAGGCCCGTGTCGATGTGCACGTGCACGCGCAGGGGGCGCGGCAGCTTCGCCGCGCGCAGGGCCGGCACCGCGTCCGCCCAGGAGCGGTCCGCCACCACCGCGTCGATGCCCTCGCGCGCCAGCACGACGGCCTCCTCCGGAGCCACGGCGCCCAGCACCACCACCTGCCGCGCGGGCAGGCCGTGCGCGGACTCGTGGGTGCGCACCGTGAGCGCGTCCTGCGGCGCGATGAAGTAGAGGACGTCCACGCCCTCGTGCACCAGCGGCAGCACCTGGGCCAGGCCGTGGCCGTAGGCGTTGCCCTTGAGCACCGCGCCCAGCGCTCGGGGTGTGGGGCCGGTGGACTCCAGCGCGCGGAACGCCGCCACGTTGTGCCTGAGGTGGGACGCGCTCACCTCCAGCCACGAGGAGTACACCGCGTCACCAGGCCCGACTCCGAGCCCCACACCGACTTCTTCCACGTTCACACCTCCGCACCAGCCCACGTCCCGGATGGCTCTACCAGCAAAGCGCAGGCCATGGGCGGCCGTGGCCGGAGGGCCACGGAGGGTGGGACGCCGGCTGGATGCCACTCGGGCGGACGAGGGTGGAGAGGGGGCGCCCCGCACGGCCAGGGGGGCGTGTTCGGGTGGACACGCGCGGCGCGGGAGCGTGTCCCGGGGGACACCTGACAGGTGGGAGCCTCTGCGCGACATGTCGGGTGACACGGCGGCGCGACAGGGGCCGGTGGTAGTGTCCTCCGCCGTGGCCGCACCTGAATTGCCCTTAGCCCAGGCTTTCATGACCGCCCGGGGAAAGACGGAGCCGGCAGGGGCCCTCTCTGTCCTCCAGGAGCGGCTGGCCCAGGCCCTGGACACAGCCCGGCAGTCCTGGCCGGACATCCCCCTGGAGGGTTCGCGCTTCGCGGCGCACCTGGCGCGGCTGGTGCCCGCGGACGGCCACGAGGACGCCTGGGGCAAGCTGCACATGGCGGACGTGTACCTGGCCCGGGCGGCGGCGGATGGCCTGCCCTCGGCGCTGGCCACGTTCGAGCAGCGCCTGATGCCGGAGGTGGACGCGGCGGTGGCGCGGCTGAGGCTGCCCCCGGCCGGACTGGATGAGGTCCGTCAGGCGCTGCGGCAGCGGATGCTGGTGGGCAGCGCGGAGGCTCCGGCGCGGCTGGCGGCGTACCCGGGCACGGGGCCACTGGCGGGCTGGGTGCGCGCGGCGGCGCTGTGGCTGGCGCTGGACTGGCAGCGGCAGCGCTCGGGGCAGGCGCAGTCGGAGGACGGCGACCTGTCCATGCTGGTGGCGCCGGGGGACGATCCGGAGCTGGCGTACCTCAAGCAGACGTACCGCGCGGAGTTCAGCGCGTCGTTCCAGGCGGCGCTGGCGGCCCTGTCCGCGCGGCAGCGCAACTTCCTGCGGCTGAAGTACCTGGACGGGCTGGGCATCGACCAACTGGGAGCGTTGTACGGCGTGCACCGCTCCACGGCGGCGCGGTGGGTGGTGGGCGCGCAGGAGGAGCTGCTGGACGGGACGCGGCAGCGGCTGACGGAGCGGCTGCGGCTGACGCGCTCCCAGTTGGACAGCGTGCTGCGGCTCATCTCCAGCCAGTTGGACGTGAGCCTGAGCCGGCTGTTGCGCACGCCCTCCGAGTAACGCGGCGCGCGAGGCCCCGTCCCCCGGCGAGGCGCCCGAGAATCCCGGCAGGGCATTCTCGGCCAGTGCGTTAAAGAGAGGGGAGGATGCGAACGCTCTTCATCGGAGATGTGCACGGCTGTTCCAGTGAGCTGGACGCGCTCCTGAAGGCGTGTGACTGGCAGCTCGGCGACCGGGTGGTGCTGGTGGGCGACCTGGTGGCGAAGGGGCCGGACTCCGCGGGCGTGGTGCGGCGGGCGCGCGAGCACGGCTTCCACGCGGTGAAGGGCAATCACGACGCGCACGTGCTGCGCTGGCACGGCGGCTACGCGTCCAAGGGCAAGAAGCTCAAGCCGGAGCACCGGCAGGTGCTGGACACGCTGAGCGCCGCGGACTGGGCCTGGATGGAGCGGCTGCCCTCCTACTTGCGCTTCCCGGATTTGAACGCGCTGGCGGTGCACGCGGGGCTGGTGCCGGGGGTGCCGCTCGAGGAGCAGAAGGAGGAGTTCCTCTTCAACCTGCGCAGCATCGCGGCGGACGGGACGCCGTCGAAGCGGCTGGAGGCGGGCGAGCCGTGGGGCAGCCTGTGGCAGGGCCCGGAGCTGGTCATCTTCGGCCACGACGCCATGCGCGGCCTGCAGAAGCACCCCTTCGCGGTGGGCCTGGACTCCGGCTGCGTCTACGGCGGCAAGCTCACCGCGTACGTGTTGCCAGAGGGGAAGTTCTACTCCGTGCCCGCGGCCCGCGCGTACATGACGCTGTAGGCTTCAGGGTCGAGCGTCCTTCACGCGCAATAGCGGCACCCAACGAGCGTGAGCGAAGGCGGGAGGGCAGTCTGTTCTGAACATGACCCAAAGCCTCTCATGAACATACATGCCATGGTTTCTCCATGAGCCCACCGCCCCCCTTCCTTTTGCCTTCGTCACGGCCCCTGATGGGACGGCGTGCCTTGCTGGGAGGGATGGGAGCCCTCGCCATCGCTGGCTGCTCGCGGGAGGGAGCGACGGGAGCCCGGGCGGAGCCGCTCCGAGTTCCTGCCCCCGGCTGGCGTGGGTTGCTGTACTTCAAGCAGGAGCGTCCGGGCCCGCGGCGTGACTTGTGGATTCAATCCCTGGATGGGCTACGGCACACCGCGCTCACGGACAGCGGTCGGCTCGCGGGCTGGAACCGTCCCCAGGTGGAAGGCCCCCTCAATGGGGCCTGCATCTCGCCGGATGGGACCTGCGTGGCCTATGCGGAGCGCCATCCCGCCGCTTCGGACGGAGCGAGCGTCTCACCCTTGCAGTCATGGAACGTGCTGCTCGTGGTCAATGCGGATGGAACGGACCGACGCATCCTCGTGGACCTGCGTGACCTGCCCTCTCCACCGAAAGGAACCCGGGCCAGTTCGTTCATCTGGTCCTCTGACGGAAAGCATCTGGCCTATGCACTGGAGCTCCCCCATCCTGACTGCGAACTCCTGAAGCTTTACAGGGTGGAGGTCGAGTCAGGCAGGGTGACGGAAGTCCCGCTCGGTCCCATTCAGGGAAAGCCCCAGCTGTGGGTCTGGTCCTCTTCCCGGAACGAATGTGTGTTCACCCTTCAGTGCGGAACCACCGGGGCGCAGCGCCTGGGGGTCCTGGACGTATCCACGGGCCGCGTGCGGACACTCTCGGCGGAAGGGCCTGCCGTTTCGCCTGACGGCGGCCATGCCTTCGTCACGACCTCCACTCCCCAGGGAAGAAAGGCATCCCTGCACACCCTGGACGATGCCTTCACCCTCGAGGCGTCATTGGGAGCCTTCACGGGAAGGTTCAACTGGTACAACCAGCGCCCGGGGGGACTCTTCACCGAGGTGACACCCGAGCCACCGACGACGGAGTGCGCGGGAGTGACGCCCCCACCGCAGCGCCTGTATCGATGGGACCCGCATGCGCGCACGCATTCGCGGGTACGCCAGGATGCAACCCCCTTCACGGTCCTGGCCTTCTCGCCTGACGACACCCAGGCCCTGGTGAACATCCTCGTGGGCCGGGACGACTCCCAGCCTGGCTTCTGTGGTGAGGGCTGGCTCCAGCGGCTCCACGTCGTGCAACGGGACGACCTGGAGAGCGACCTTCCGATGGAGCAACTCCTCGCGAAAAGTACGCCCCTGGCCCCTTCAACGCCGTGGCCTGGGCCGTCCAGCTCCTCCTACATTGGATGGTTGCGCTGACAGCGCCGGGGGCCCCCAGGAACAGGCCGGCCCCACGGCGCCATTCAGCTCACTACTCGCACACGTTGCTGCTGTTGCAGCTCTGCCCCGTGGAGCAGGTTCCGCAGCTCGCGACGCTCCGGGCGACGCCGCAGTTGTCGGTGGCGCTCACCGCTCCGCATGTCTTCAGCAACCGGGCACAAATCTGCGCATCCGATTCGCAGAGCGCCTCCACTTCCGCCGAGGCCTCGTTGTTGCTTTCGCTCGTCTCCAGAAGGCTCGTGGTCACCCGAGCCTCATAGGAGAAGGAGCCCGGAACCCGTGGCCTCAGCGTGACGCCCACGCTCGCCGAAGCGCTGGGGGCCATGGCACCCAGCGTGCAAACCAGCGTCTCCTCGAAGTGGGTGCATTGGCCGAAGGAACGAGGCCTCTGGGGATTGAGGGTCGGCAGGGCGAGGCTGTACGACATGATGCTGGGCTGGCACCGCGCGGGGTCACCTCCGGCGCGTTCCGTTTTCTGAGCCTTGCTGGGGTCCAGCAGAGCCCGTGTCCATTCCCCCTCTGGCCGCATGACGCGTAGTGCTTCTTGGAGGAAGTCCTCTCCAAACCGCGCTCCAACGCCATTGCCAGACCATCCGCCCATGGACTCAGTGCCCAACAAAAAAACAGACACCATCTCAATTGCTTCCACGCGGCAACTATCACCCCCCGCCATATCCAGACACGACAACCCCAGACATCGCGCCCCAACGTCCCCCCAGACGGTCCAACGGCCACGAGGCCTCGCCAAACCCTCCTGGTGCAATGGCTCTCCGGATGTGCGCTCGAGCGTCTTCCGCACGCTCCCCGGCTCTGACATATTCCGTGGGCACCATCTTTTTCCGGGAGAACTTCAACATGGTCCGCACCTCGAGCCTCGTCAGCGCCCTGCTCCTCGTCAGCGCCTGCCAGAAGCCCCCGGAGGCCTCCCCGGCCGTGCCTGCCTCCGTGCCGATGGCCGCGCCGGTGAAGGTGGCGCCGTTCTCGCTGTCGGTGCTCCAGGACGCGGCGCCGTCGGGCTGTACCTGGCTGCGGCTGGAGTCAGACGGCAGACGCAGGGCGCTCGTCACGGTGGACGCGGCGTGTGACGGGTTGCAGCTCGCGTGGAGCCCGGACGGCAAGCACGCGGCGGTGCGCGACCCGGCCGGCAGCGCGCGAGGGCCCGGGCGCGTGTGGACGGTGGACCTGACGTCCGGGCAGGGCTCGGCGCAGCTGCTGCCAGAGGAGGGGCTGACGGGCGCGGTGGGGTTCGATTCGGTGGGGCGGCTGGTGGCGTTGACCGCGCACACAGGCGAGCTGGTGCGGCGTGACGACGTCTTCCTCTTCGAGGGCCGTCGCATCCCCATCCCGGAGCTGGACGAGGGCGCGGGGCTCGCGCACGCGTACCGGCTGGATGCGGGGGCGTGGAAGCGCATCGAGACGGTGGCCACACGAGGTGACGCGGACGCGGTGTTCGCGCTCGCCACCACGGAGATGCTGGTGTCCTCCACGGTGGCCGGGGACCTGGACGCGCTGGTGGCGCAGGGATTGGACGAGGGCAGTCAGGACGCGGTCCGGCTCGACGCGGTGGTGCCGGACCGGGGGCACGACGTGTTCGGCGGCTGGGCTCGCGTGGAGTCGCGCGGCGGTCCCCTGTTCGCGTGGCAGACCGCGGGCGAGCAGACCGCGCTGATGATGCCGGTGCGCTGGGAAGCGGAGGACGGCCACCTGGGCGAACCCGAGGGACTCGCCCTGCCCGCCCGGAGCCCCGTGCGGGCGATGGCGCGCGGGGACCTGCTGATGCTCGCGGGCGAGACGCAGGCGCGGGTCTACGACCTGGGCTCGCGGCGCCTGGCGGCGTCCTTCGACGGCATCCGGAGCGCGCGCTTCTGGCCGGAGCCGAGCTCGCTGGTTCCGCACGGAGCCACGGCGGCGACCGGGCAGCGGTAGTCGCGCGAGCCGCGCCTCAGAACTGGCCCGTGCTCTTCAATGCCGCGAACATGATGGCGCCGTAGACGCCGCCGCAGAGGCAGCAGGAGAGCACTGGCACCAGGAGCGCGCCCGCGAGCGCCGTGCCCCAGCTGGTGCGGTGCAGCGTGCGGTAGGTGAAGGCGCGCAGGCCCATGGCCCAGAAGGGCGCGGCGTACACGGCGACGAAGGGAATCACGCCGACGATGTACGGCGCCTGGGAGATGGCGTGCGCGCGCAGGGTCACGGAGAAGCCGCGCTCCACGCCGCCCATGCGGAGGATGAGGTGGTCCAGGCCCGCGTTCGCCAGGGTCATGCCGGTGCTGAACACGGGCATGAGCACGGTCCAGGCCGCCATGACCACCGTCATCCACAGCTTCAAGTCCTTCGGATCCGCGCCGCTCTTCTCCGTCTCGGGGATGAACCCCAGGATGATGCCGATGAGCGCGGTGTAGACGATGCCCGTCGACAGGAAGCCGGCGATCGCCGACAGCATCACGAAGGTCATGGAGCTGCTCACGGGCGCGTCGGGGTTGACGCCCCGAAGGGTCTCCGTGGGCCGCATCAACATGCCGAAGCACGTCCGCCAGAACGCCTTGAGCGTCCCCAGCTCCGCGCGCTGGTCCCAGGGCAGCTGGCCCAGGGGTTCACGTTCGAGGCAGGTGGCGCAGACGGAGCCCTCCGGTCCCTGGCGCAGGCAGCGGGCACAGGCGAACGCGCCACAGCGTGGGCAGGTGGCCACGCCGAGCCACTCGGGGTGCACTGCGCAGACAGGGTCGGCGCCGCCGGGAGCCGGGGCCACAAGTAGCGAGGCCCCGCACCGCGCGCACGTTTCAGCGCCGGGGGTGAAGGGGGCCTGACAGGAGGGACAGGAAGGCGTCATCGCCGAGCATCCTCGCACGGCCCGGGTCCCGTCACGCACGCAGCCGATGGAGCGGGCCCCCGGGCCGCGGTCCTCCAAAAGCTGTCCGACTGTCGGACAAGTTTCCGCGGCCCGCCGCCGGGGAGGTGCCCCCAGGGTTCTCGCCTTCTCAGCCCTGGGGACAGCATCCAGGTCCGGAGGCTTGGGAGTCGTGCCTTCCCGGGCTGCCCGGTTCGCGGGCGCTACGGCTCCGGCGAGGACTCCGGATCCACCGGCACCGTGGGGGACGTGCTCCCAGTCTTGTCCTGCGATGGCGCGCTCCCCGCCGGAGCCACGACGCCCTGCGACTTCGGAGCTCGGGCCTCCTGCGCGGCCCGGACCTGCCGGGCTCGCTTCGCCTGGGCCAGCGCCGCCTTCGCCGCGCCCGCGTCGCCCAGACCCCGCTCGCGCTTCGCCAGCGCCTCCCACAGCTCCGGCGAGTCCGGATGCAGCGTCACCGCCGCTCGCAACAGACCCCTCGCCACCTTCGGCGACCGCGTGTCCAGCAGCCGCTTCAGGAAGCCCGAGGGCGACAGCACCAGCGACCCCTCCGGCGTCTCGAACGCCTCACGCACGTGGGGAATCGCCTCCTGCTCCCGGTCCGCCTCCAGCAACCCCACCGCCTCCGCCAGGTGCGCGTCCATCGACTCCGGTTGCAGCTCCGTCGCGCGCTCCAACCAGCGCATCCGGTCCACCGGCTTCCGCTTCGCGCGGTCCGCCAGCGTCAGCAACTCATCCGTGTAGTCGGGCCGCACCGCGGGGGCGCGCACCGCCGCCTCCTTCAGCGACGGCCACAGCCGCTCCGGATCCTTCATCGCCTCCAGGCGCGAGCGCTTCAACGCCGGCACCTCCGCGCGCTTCCACCCCGCGACGAAGCGCGCCACGTCGCTCCGCACGGACGAACTGAAGCGCTCCGTCTCCGGACACTTCTGCGTCTCGCACGCCGCCAGGTAGTCCGCGAAGAAGCCCGCCGCCCCCTGGGTCCGATACGAGCGCAGCCGCTCCGCGCCCATCGCCCGCTCCACCGTGGCCGCCATGTGCGCGCCCACTCGGATGAAGAGCGACTCGGCGCGCGGCTCGTGCGCACCGCGGATCCGCTCCATCGCGCCCCGGCCGTCCCGGGCAATCGCGCCCCGCTCGAAGAGCGAGGACACCTTCGCGAACGCCGCCGCCAGGTCCGTCTCCGGTGGCAGCGTGCCCGGCCCGCGCGTGGCCCAGTCGTGGTACGCGAGCCCGTAGCTCGCCAGCCGCCCCATGCCCTCGTAGACGACCGCGTCCACGGGGTCCGTGAAGTGGCCGCCCCGGCCCGGCGCGCCCTCGTCCAGCACCGTCTCCATCAACCGGATGGACAGCCGGCGCAGCCGCTTCGCCTCGTCCTCCACGTTCGTGGCGAGCGCGATGGCCGTGTCCTCCGCCGGCAGCAGCACCAGCAGCGTCGTCGTCTCCGGCTGCCCGCCCGCGTGCGCCACGATGTAGTGGCCTCGCAGCGGATAGGTCGCGAAGCCCATGCCGTAGTCGGTGATGTGCCCGTCGCGCGTCACCATCGTCGCCTGCATGCGGCCCATCGTCTCGCGCGTCACCAGCTTGTGGTCCAGCACCGCGCGCGCGAAGCCCAGCAGGTCCTCCACCGTCGCGCGCGTGCCACCGCCACCGAAGCGGCTGGTGACGTCCAGGAAGCGCGAAGGCTTCAGCGTGGCGCCCGAGACGCGGTAGCCCACCGCCTGCTGCGCGTCGCGCGTGCTGAGGTCATCCACGTCCGCGTGGCTCATGTTCGCGGGGCCGAAGACGTGGTCGCGCAGGTACTCGCGGTAGGGCTGGCCGGAGGCCGTCTCCACCGCCGCGCCCAGCAGGTTGAAGCCCCACGTCGTGTACAGGTAGCGCGTGCCCGGCTCTGACACGAGCGGCCGGTCCGCGAACAACCCGATGGCCTCCTTCGTCGTCACCGGCTTCGTGTTGTTGCCGGCGCGCGGACTGTCGTAGGTGGGCACCCCGCCCAGGTGGCCCAGCAGCTGCCGCACCGTCACCGGCCACTGCTTCACCGGGTACTCGGGCACCAGCGTGTGGATGTCCGCGTCCAGGTCCAGCTTGCCCGCCTGCGCCAGCTGCATCACGGCCACCGCCGTGAAGGACTTGGTGATGGACGCCATGCGGTACGTGGTGCGCACCGTGGCCGGCAGCTTCTTCGCCATGTCGCGGTAGCCGTAGCCGTTCATCCACCGCTGGCCGCCCCGCATCACGCCCACGGACAGGCCCGCGGTGGGACCCTGCTTCAGGTCCGCGCGCACCAGCGCGTCCATCGCGCGCTGCACCTCCGGTGAGAACCCGGAGTCCTTCGCGTCCGGCTCCGGCGCGACCTTCGCGCTGGACTCCGGCGGGGACGCGGGCTTCCCACCAGCCCCGGACGGCACGGGCGCGGGCACCTGCGCCACGGACGCGGGCTTCTCGGCGGACGCCTGCGCGAACGCGGGCCCTGCCTCCACCAACAAACACAGCGCGACGAAGAGCCGCTTCATGGCACCGCCTCCGCGGTCTGGCCGCTCGCACCGGTGTCCGATGCCTCTTCACGCGAGGTCGTGAGCGCCGGCGCCGGCACCGCGCCCTCGTTCACCCAGCCCGCGAGCAGCGCATCCGAGACCAGCTGCCCCAGCAGGTCCAGCCCATGACCGCGCGGATGCACCAGGTCCTCGTGCATGAACCCCGCCTGGTTGAACCGCGCGAGCGAGCCCGCGCCGCCCATCGCCGTGTAGAGGTCGAAGAAGCCGCAGCCCTCGGCGAGCGCCACCTCGCGCTCGACCTGGATGGCGGCCTCCAGGAACGGCCGCTGCGTCAGCGGCTTGCCCTTCGCGTGCGCGTCCTGCACCGCGTCCATGGGGCCCACCACCAGGCACGCGCTGCCCGGCGCGGCGGCGCGGGTGCGGCGCAGCAGCGCGGTCAGGTCCTGGCGCACGGTGGGCAGGTCCGTGCGCTTCCACTCCAGGCGCTTGGACTCATTGCCGCCCAGGAAGAAGAGCAGCAGCTTCGGGTCGCGCTGCGAAAGCTGCGCCTTCAGCGCGTCCTCCTCCAGCCGGCCATATAGCGTCGCATCCGCGGACGGCACGCCCAACATGTCCAGCACGATGCCGGACGCGTCCTTCTGGAGCACCACACCCTGCACGATGGCGCCCTTGCCTTCCGCGGTGACGTCCAGCCACTTCGCGCCCGCGGGCAGGTCGAAGGACGTGGTGCGGCTGGCCCCGTCCTCCTGGGGCTCCGTGCGCGTCAGCACCGTGCCGTCCACGGACACGACGAGGCGGCCCGCGCCCTTCACATCCATCCACCACAGCGTCCCGCGCGGCTCGCCCTCCAGCTTGAAGCGACCCCGGGCGCGGTTCTCGGTGGCCAGGTGGTACACGCCGGTGATGCCAAACGGATGCGGCGGCGCCTTCAGCTCGCCCAGCGTGCGCGGCTCCCAGCCGTTGCTCACTGCGGCCGTGCGCCCTCGTCCGCCGTAGGGGGCCATGCGGTCCACCAGCAGCACACCCCGGCCCGCGCCGCCGAAGCCCGCCGCGAACTCCTCGCGGACCACGTCCACGATGCGGTCCCCCGCGATGAGCGAATTGCCGAACGCGGCGATGACGGTGGGCGTCGTCCCCGGCGTCTGCACGAGCCCATCCAGCGCGGTGAAGAACGGCGTCAGCGCGGACCGCGCGCAGCCTGCGTCATCCTTCTCCAGACAGGGGTCCTCCACCATGCCGCCCGGAGCCTGAAGCCGCGTGGCCAGCGCATGCAGGTGTCCGGCGCGCTCGGTGGTGGGCGGCAGCGCGCGAAACGCGGAGCGCGCCGTCGGCCGCGCCTTGCCTGGCGCCTGCGCGGGCAGGTTCGCGGAAGCAGGCACCACCTGCGAAGAACCCGCGCCCGTCGCCGCGGACTCGGGGCTCGCGGCAGGTTGCCCCTCCACGGATGCGGGCCTCGTGGCATTCACCTCCGGCGGCGGCACGGAGTCCGTCGCGGGATTCGTCGTCAGGGGGAAACGGTGAGGAGGTGTGCGGGACTCGCACCCGGGGAGCAGAGCCCCCGCCAGGACAGCGAGCAACCCCGCCCGCCGGAGCCCGCGCGAGACATCGAGAACCGTCATGTGGCCCGCGAGCGTAGACGAAAGCCCGGGGCCACGCATGTTCTGGACCCCACGCTCGGCCGCCTCGCGAGCCGCCCCGGCGTGGCATCCCGGACATCGCATCCGTCCTGGACCGCACGTCCGGTCCAGGCTTCCCCGGGGAAGAACCGGTTTCCCGCACCCCAGCACGAATGCAAGGTCCGGACGCGAACATGGTCCCTTCACATGGTGCGGCGCGTCCCCAAATTATCCGCCGCGAATATGGCGAAGAACCGGCTCACAACGTGGACGAAGCTCCACCGGCGATTTGGCGAGCATGTGCGCCGCATGCGCAACAGCCGCTCGCTCACGCAGGAATCGCTCGCCGAACGCAGTGACCTGTCGGTGGATGCCATCCGCCGCATCGAGCGCGGTGCGTTCTCTCCGTCGCTCGACACGCTGGGCAAGTTGTCCGTGGGGCTGGACGTGTCCCTCAAGACGCTCTTCCACTCCTTCGACATGGAGCGCACCGACGGCGTGGCGGAGATCTGCGACTTCCTCGCGTGCCGCTCCGGCTCCGAGCTGAAGCTCGCCTGGCGCGTGCTCCAGGCCATGTTCGACGAGCACTGAAGCGCGGCCCCGCTACCAGTCGCACCCGGCAGATGTTCCCTGTCACCGCAGGCGTGTTTGCCCTATGCGTCGGGCCCCATGAGCCGCGCGCCCCCCACCCTCCTCCTCGTCGAGGACGACAGAGACCTGCGCGACGCGCTCGTGGAGATCCTCCTCGCCGAAGGGCACACCGTCGCCGCCGCGGAGAACGGTGACGAGGCCCTCGCGTGGCTGGAAGCGCACCCGTGCCCCGCGCTGGTGCTGGTGGACATGTGGACGCCGCGCAAGGACAGCTGGCGGCTCCTGGACGCGCTGCACCGGGAGCCCCGCTTCGCGGACCTCCCCGTCATGGCCATCAGCTCCAGCGAGGAGCGCCACCCCGCCATCCGCGAGGTGCTCTCCAAGCCCTTCGACCGCGAAGCCCTGCTCGCCGGGGTGCGCCGCTTCGTGCACCCGCTGCACTGAAGGCCTTCAGCCGCCGGTCGTCCGCTGCCCCAGCTTGCCCACCACGGCCGGGTCCAGACGGAACGAATCGAAGAAGCGGTCCGCGTCCTGGGGCGCGCGTCCCTCCGGGTGCAGCAGGAGCTGCTGGTACAGGCGCGGGCCCACCATGAAGAAGCGGCCCCGCAGGCGGCGCGGACCGGACAGTCCCCCCACCTCCTGGCCCGGGAAGCCGCCCTCCATCTCCAGCGTCTTCGCGGTGATGGCCGTCGCACCCAGCGCCTCCAGCGCGCCCTGGCTGGCCCGGTCCACCACGTCGCGCGGGCTCACCTGCGCCACCGCCGCGAGCGGGAAGTCCGTATAGGAGACGTAGTAGGCGGTGTCCTCCTGCGTGCGCGCGGCGATGAACGTGTGCAGCGTCACCTCGCCCACGTCCGTGGGCTGCACGCGCCGCTCCTCGGTGACGGGGCCGGGGAACGTCACGCTGAAGCCACCCTCCTGCGACTGGACGACGGAGGACGGCGCCTCCCTCACGGGCTCGGCGGGGGACACGGGGGGCTCGGTCTGCGTGCGCCCCGCGCACCCTCCCAGCACCAGCAGGGCGGCCAGCGGCACGGCCCGGTAGGAATGCTTCATCATCCAGACGGCTCCTGACATGGGGCCGCAAGGTACGCCCTGCCCCGCCGGAGTGCATCCCTCCGCTTCAACCGGGCCCGCTTCAGGCAACGGTTTCCCCGGCCTTCAGTGCACCGCGCCGGAGTCCTCGCCAGAATCCTCCTTGGCGGGCTCCTCCTCATCGGAGGGTGCGGGCAGCCTCGGCGGGCCGGCGGACACCCGGGCCAGGTGGACGCGGAACACGGAGCCCTGGCCGGGCTGGCTCTCCACCTCGATGCGGCCTCCGTGCGCCTCGATGATCCGCCGCGACACCGACAGTCCCAGTCCCACTCCTGGTGCGCGCTGCTTCGCGTTGCCCGCGCGCTGGAACGGGATGAAGAGGCCCTGGAGCTCCTCCGGCGACATGCCGATGCCCTGGTCCGCCACGGCCAGCACCACGTGGTCGCCATCCCCGCGCACGGCCACCTCCACGCGGCTGCCGGAAGGGGAGTACTTGAGCGCGTTGCTCACCAGGTTGTTCAGCACCTGCTCCAACCGGGAGGGGTCCGCGCGCACCAGCACCGCGGCGTCCGGCACCACCAGCTCCAGCGTGTGTCCGGACTCGCTGGACTGGTACAGCTCCACCACGGAGCGCGCCAGCTCGCGCGTGTCGCGCACCTCCGGCTGGAGCTCCAGCTTGCCGGCCTCGATGCGGGTCGCGTCCAGCA
Source organism: Corallococcus sp. AB030 (assembly GCF_003668965.1). Classification (NCBI taxonomy): domain Bacteria; kingdom Pseudomonadati; phylum Myxococcota; class Myxococcia; order Myxococcales; family Myxococcaceae; genus Corallococcus; species Corallococcus sp. AB030. The sequence continues at coordinate 6,523 of NZ_RAWQ01000141.1, read as the reverse complement.
GGTCCCCCACCATCCGGTCCAGGCGCGCCACCTGCCTTCGCACCAGCGACAGCGTGCGCTGCATCCGCTCCGGGGTGACCTCTCCGCGGTTCGTCAGCGCCGTGGACAGCTTCAGCGCGGACAGGGGGTTGCGCAGGTCGTGCGCCACGCCCGCCAGGAACGCCAGCTGCTGCTCCTGCTGGTGGGTCAGGCTGTCCGCCATCTCGTTGAAGGTGCGGGCCATGTCGCGGATCTCCAACGGGCCCTCCTCGGGCGCGCGCAGGTGCCGCCCGCCCCGTCCGAAGCCGGCCATCGCGCTGCGCAGCTCCGTCACCGGGCGCAGCGCGAAGCGCCTCAGCCAGAAGACCACCAGGCCCAGCGTCGCCAGGAGCAGCAGGCCCAGCACCAGCCCCAGCACGTCGGCCGTCTCGCTCCAGCGCGCCGCGCTCTGCCGGGCCGTCTGCGCCTGGTCCACGTTGATCTCGATGAGGCGCTCCAGCGAGCGCAGCGCCGCGTCCAGCGAGGACATCGCCGACGTGTCGTGCTGGGCCTGGGTCATCCCCGGACCGAGCGGCGCATGCTGCGCGGCCAGGTAGGCGAAGACCTGCTGCTGCACCTCCGCCACCGTCTGGCGCTCCTCCTGGGTGGACGCGATGGCGTGCATCTCCAGCAGCTGGCGGCGCAGGTCGGCCTCCAGCTGGGGTGGCGAGCGCCCGCGCGACGGGTCCGCCACCATGGGAGAACCCGGCGACGTCAGCAGGCGCGAGTGGACGAGCAGGTCCACCTCCAGCTCCTCGGCCTGCCGGACGCCTTCCACGGATTCACTCAGCGTGGAAGCCATGCGCTCCAGCGCGGTCGTCAGCACCACGAGCAGGGTGGCGGACACCACGGTGAGCAGGACCAACCCACCCACCACGGTGGAAAAAAACGCGCGCAGGCTCATCGCCGCCTCCTCGCGAACCGCCCGCCGGAGTCCCGCTTCGTCATGGTCGCGCATCCTCCCTCCGGGCCGCGCCAACCCAGGTGGTCGCCGACCTCTTCCCAAGGAAAGCAACAAGCGTCCGATATCGTGGATTCGCGCACGGGATGCTGGCAGGCCGCCCCCGGACCCCCTGACGTGGCCCGCAAAAGGAGCCGGCCTCCCGAGGCCCGGCCATGTTAGTCAGCACGGACACGCGGCCCGATGCGCACCCGGCGTTCGGGCGCCCGCTCTTCTCGATGAGGTCACCCGATGGATCTGCTCGCCCCACCGGCCCGCACCCTGAACTTCGATGCCTTCTGGCGCTGGCTCCAGGAGCACACCAACTGCATCCTGCGGTGTGGCTCCCCCGACATGACGCTGTTCGACCATGACGACTTCCACTGGATGCTGATGGAAGAGGAGCGCCAGCACGTCCTCCAGCTCATCAAGGGCAAGTCCCTGGTGGGCGAGATGGTGATGGTGGGCCGCGAGGTCTCCGAGGTCTCCGTCTCCCCGGATCCGGACGCGGATCCGCAGGCGGGCCACTTCCTGGTGGAGCTGATGGGCGGCCCCAAGGAAGACCCTCAGGTGATGTACCACTTCGTCATGGCCCACGGCATCGAGCCGGCCGCCGGCCACCAGGGCTTCAAGCACTAGTGTCCTGAGTCAGAAATAAGCAACCAGCAGTGGCAGCCTGCGAGCGGACGGTGTTGTCTCGGGGAGGAATGACGACCGAGAAGACACCGTCCGCAGCCTCCAGGCCCGCCTTGAGCGTTGAAGAGCGTGAAGCGCTGGAGCGTTGGGCGCGCCGACCGAAGACAGCGCAAGGGCTGGCGCTTCGCTCACGAATCGTCCTGGCGAGCGCGGAGGGCGGCAGTGACATTGCCGTGGCCGCGCAGCTCAAGGTGACGCGGGGCACGGTGGGGCGCTGGCGTCGACGCTTCCTGGACAAGAGGCTGGAGGGGCTGCTGGACGAGCCGCGACCGGGCGCGCCGCGCAAGATTCAAGATGCGCACGTCGAAGCGGTGGTGACACGCACGCTGGAGAGTTTGCCCAAGGGGGCAACGCACTGGAGTACGCGTCTTTTGGCGACGGAGATGGGCATGAGCCAAAGTGCGGTGGCGCGCATCTGGCGTGCCTTCGGCCTCAAGCCGCACCGTGCCGAGACTTTCAAGCTCTCCAAGGACCCCCTCTTCGTCGAGAAGGTGCGTGACATCGTGGGCCTGTACATGAGCCCACCCGAGCGCGCGGTGGTGCTGTGCGTCGATGAGAAGAGCCAGATTCAGGCCCTGGACCGGACCCAACCCCTGCTTCCTCTGGGCCCTGGAATCGTGGAGCGCCACACGCACGACTACGTGCGCCACGGCACGACGAGTCTCTTTGCCGCGCTCGACACGCGCACCGGAGAAGTCCTTGGCCAATGCCACGCACGGCATCGGGCGGAGGAGTTCAAGAAGTTCCTCACCACCATCGACGAGCACGTGCCCGCCCACCTTGAGGTGCACCTGGTGCTCGACAACCTCTCGACGCACAAGACGCCCGCCATCAAACGCTGGCTGCTCAAGCGCCCACGATTCCACCTGCACTTCACCCCTACCAGCGCCTCCTGGCTCAACCTCGTCGAGCGCTGGTTTGGGCTGCTCACCGAGCGGCAACTGCGCCGGGGCACCCACCGCAGCACGCGCGCCCTCGAAGAAGCCATCAAGCGCTACATCGCCCACACGAACGACAACCCTAAGCCATTCATTTGGACCAAGAGCGCCGACGACATCCTTGAGAGCCTCGCGCGCTACTGCCGCCGTATTTCTGACTCAGGACACTAGCGCGCGACGCGCTCGATGGCCTCCACCGCCGCGTGGACGCCGTTGAGCCAGTCCGAGGGGCGTGCGTCGTACCACCCCGGTCGCAGGAGCAGGGACGCGACCTTCGCCTCCAGCTCCACCACGTCCCCCACCCGCTCCGCCTCCGTCAGTCGCAGGGCCTGCCGGTCATAGAGCCGGGGCCAGGCCCAGGCCACCAGCGGAGTCCCGGTGGCCCGGGCCTCCTGCACGGTGTTGTAGCCGCCCGCCCCCACCAGCACGTCCACGCCCCGCATCACCGCGAGCGCCGGCCAGACCGTCAGCCCGGACGCGTGGTCCGTGGGGACAAGCCACATCACCGCCGCCTGTCCGGCCAGCAACGTACGCAGCCGGCTCACGGTCTCCCCGGCCTCCGCCACCTCCTCCGGGCGGCCACAGCCCATCACCGCGACCACGGGCCGCGAGTCCCCGCCATCCAGGCCCAGCCGCCGCCGGGCCTCCTCGCGAGACAGCAGCGCGTCCGCGTCCAACAGCAGCCACGGCGCCGTCCGCACCGCGCGCGGGTGGTGCGCGAAGGGCGCGTCCTCACCGGGCACGACGAGCAGGTCGAACGCGTCCACGGCGTGGGCCACGTCGAAGCCCTCCACGTAGACGGGGTTCAGGTCGCGGTGCACCAGCACGCGCGGCGCGCGCACCGTGGGCAGCAGCGCTACCAGCTCTCCTGCGAGTCCCCGGGGAAACGTATCCACCACCAGCACGTCCGGCGTGGACTCCGCGAGCCACGCGCCCACCGCCGCCACGGTGGCGGCCTTGTCCAGCCGCGAGTCCACGCGGTGCACGGTGGCGCCGGGGCCCAGCCACGACTCCAGGGGCAGGCCGGGGGCGAACGGGCTGTTGGTGAGGATGTCCACCTGGTGCCCGCGGGCCACGGCCACACGGGCCAGGGCCGCGGCGCGCGTCAGGTGCCCCAGACCTCCGCCGAGCGCGTAGAGGCGCCAGTGCTGATGTCGCGCGGCCATGCTCAGCTCCCGCCCATGTCCTCCTCGAAGGAGGCGTCGTCCTCGCGCCGGACGCTCTCGCCGTCGGCCTCGGTGAAGTCGTTGGGGTCGCTGCCCGAGGACGACGACCCGGAGCCGCGCCACGCGTCGCGGCCGTAGTAGCCGTAGTCCTCGTAGTAGTAGCTGGGGTCGTCGTCGCGGGAGGTATCCGACGGGTCGCGGTTCTCGTCGCCGTTGTCGGCGGCGCGCGCGCACGCCACGCAGACCGCCTCCCCGCCGTCGATGGTGCGCATGTGCATCAGGCAGATGGGCTTCTGACAGCGCATGCACTGCGTGGTCGCCCCCCGCTCACACGGGTGGGAGAAAAGGAAGCCGGAGGTCTCCAGGCACTGCTCTGCGGAAGCGAAGGAAGGGGACATGGCTTGGAAGGCTCAGGGCGACGCGGGGTTCTGGATGCGGAAGAGCAAGGCCATGCGCAGGGGCAGGTCCAGCGAGTCGAAGCCCAGGCACGCGGCGGCCTCCGGTGACACCGGCTGCTTGGTGGCGAGCACCGTCTTGCCGGACGGGTCGCGCAGGGACAGCTTGCCGTCGCGCACCTTCACGTGGATCGCCTCCGCGCCGGAAGCGCCCTTCACGGACGCGCCGCCGCCGTCGGCGGTCACGCTGTAGAGCAGCATGCCCTGGTCATCCGTGAGCACCCACCCGGAGCCCTCGCGCGTCAGCGTGTAGCGCACCGCCGAGCGCGCGGCGTCCTTCACCTGGAACGCGTCCGGGCCGCCCGTGACGTAGGCCAACACCGCGTCGTCCGGACCGGACACCTTGAGTTCGCCGCCCTTCCACTTGTAGCGGGCGACCTCCTTGTCCGCGCCGTCGACGAGCTTCGCGCCGTCGTCCTTGGACTTGAGCGAGAAGCGCTCGCGGTCGTCGCCATCCTTGAACTTGAGCTTGGCGCCCGCCTCATGCGGCTCGGCAGCGGCGGCGTTGGCGGGGATCGCCTGGGTGGGCTGAGCGCTGGAGGCGGGGGCACCGCCCTGCTGGCACGCCGAGGCTCCGAGCACTCCCAGACCCACGAGAAACAGGACACGAAGCTTCACGGCGTGGACCTCTTCTTCCCGGGCTGACCCTGGGAGCTGGAGTGGTTGAGCACCTGGTAGAGGCTCAAGAGCATCATCGTCACGACGCGCGAGGCGTCATTCGGCGGGAGGACGATGGGCTCGCTGGGAGAGGTGGGCTTCGTCCTCCGCACCACCCAGTCCCGCCCGTCCCGCCCCAGCAGGGCGCGCATCGCCACGCGGTCCTGGGTCACGTCCAGCCGAGACAGCACGACCTCCGGGGGCAGCCGCACGGCCTGCTTCGCGTTCGCGCGCTGATCCGCCAGTCCAGGGAAGCGCTCCGGCTTCACGCGCAGCCCCACCTGGAGCAGCGTCTTGCCCTTGCGCTTGGTCTTGAGCTTCGTCTTGCCGCTGCTGCCGCGGCCGTAGCGCTTGCGCTTCTGGACGTGCTCCACGACGGACAGGTGCAGGTGCGTGCCATCCGCGAAGCGGCCGTGCAGGGACAGCCACGCGTCGGTGAAGTCCTCGCAGTCCCACCGCCCCCGCTTGAGCTTGCCCACGCTCTTGCGCGCGTCATCCTCCGGCGCCAGGTCCAGCTTCACGTCCACCGGCGCGTTCGCGTCCAGGTCCACCTGGAACCGCTGGAGCAGCGCGGACACCAGCCCGTAGCGCCGGTTGTCCAGGTCCGTGTGCTTCGAGCGCATCCAGAGGATGCAGAGGGCGATGCTCGTCGCGAAGAGCGCGGCGGCCAGCAGCCACTGCGTCAAGACGGTGAACGAGATGCTGAGGCACAAGAAGACCCAGGAGCCGATCCCCACCGCGATCCGTGTCTTCTCCGCCCGCGAGTCCAACCCCGCCAGCGCCCTCAGGTCCGCCAGCACCTCCGGCACCGGGGCACGGGTTTCATAGACATACGTCTTCTTGAATTCGGAGGTGTCGAGCGCCACGGTGGAGAGCCTTGTTCAGCGGAGACAGGTTGGGGAGCGTAGGAGGCGCTCCCGGGCGGGTCAAACCGACTCACGGCGTCCGCGCGCGGCCTGCAGCTTCGCGCGTCGGCGGGTGTAGCCCAGCACCTGGTAGATGCTCAGGAGCATCATCGTCGCGGTGCGGGACGCGTCGTCCTTCTCCAGCGCATTCTTCCAGAAGGCGGGGGCCTCCGGGTCTCCCGTCTCGCGCCCCGGCCGCGCCACCCATTCGTCGGACAGCCGGGCGCGCAGGGACAGCCGGCCCGCGGCGACGCGCACCCGCTCCAATTCGACCTTCCGGGGCAGGCGCGTTGCGGCGGTGGCGCGGACCTTGAGCCGCTCCAGTCCCGGGTAGCGCTCCGGCTTCACGCGCACGGACACCTCCAGCCGGGCGAAGCCCTTGCGCTTGGTCTTCGTCTTCGTCTTGCCGCTGGCGCTCGTCTTGGAGCGCTCGCGCTTCTGGAGCCGCTCCACCATGCGGATCCGCACGAAGGCGCCGTCCGCCAACCGCGTCTCCAGCGTGAACCACGGGTCGACGAAGAAGTCCGTGTTCCACCAACCCACCATGTCCTGATTCACGCGCTTGTCGAGCACGTCCGGCGGACGCAGGTCCAGCTTGAGCCGCACCGGCGCGTCCGGGGCCAGGTCCATCTCCAGACGCTGGAGCAGCACCTGGGCCAGGCCGTAGCGCCGGTTGTCCAGGTCGCGCGGCTTGAGGGCGTAACGCCACAGGAAGAGGAGGAGCCCCACGACGAGCAGCGCCCCGCCC